>JADLCC010000257.1 GCA_020847425.1 Saprospiraceae bacterium | reverse complement strand
TAGGCAGGGCGCTGGCAGTGCCGTCGGTGGCTCCGATGGAGGATACGCCGGTAGCCGTCGTCAATATAGTAAGTGCTGCCGGTTCCTGAATTTCAACACCCAATACCAATGGACATCCGGCGGCATCGGTGAGCGAAACCAGGTACGGCCCCGGCGCCAGATTGCTGATGGCGGGGGTAGTGGCAAAATTGGACCACTGGTAGTTTACCGGTTCGGTCGCGCCGATGGTTTGTACCGACGCGCTTCCGTTTGCAGCGCCGTTACAGGAAATGTCGACCGATAAAATAGTGCCGCTCAGGTTGCAATTGAAAGAATTGACATTGCCTACTTGTATGGCCGAACATCCGTTGGCATCGGTCGCTGTGACAAAATAAATACCCGGAGCCAGTCCGGTGATCGAAGATGTAGTGCCATTATTGCTCCAGGCATAACTGTAGTCGGGCGTGCCACCCGACGCAACTGCGCCAGCCGTGCCGTCTGCCAGGTTTAGGGCAGTCTGTGCAGTGGTTGTTACACTTATTTGTAAGGCTGTCGGTTCGGCAACCGTTGTGGTGGTTACGGCGGTACATCCTTCCGAGTCGCTCGCAGTGACAGCGTACAGTCCGGCAGCAATATTGTTTGCCGTGGCGCTTGTATTGTCGTTACTCCAAAGGTATTGATAAGGTCCGACGCCTCCGCTTGCTACAGCCGTTGCAGAACCGCTTGCTTCGCCGGAACATGCCGCCGGAGTGCTTGACGCATTTGCTGTCACGGGCGCCGATTCCAATACACTAGCTGAAGCAGTACTGGTACAGGCATTGGTCAGGTCGGTCACGAGCAGTTGGTAAGAACCCGCTTCGTCCACAGTTGGTGTCAGCGTTGTGCCGCCGGCTACAATATTGCCGTTGACGGTCGTCCAGGCATAAGCATATGCCGCACCTTGTGCAGAAGCCGTGGCATCCAGTTGAACGGACGAATTATTACAATTCAGGCGGGCTGGTGTTGCGATGGCTGCTAAAGGGAGATTCGTATTTTGTTGTACCACCCCTGAAGCGGTGTTGGTACAACCATTAACGGGGTTAGTGACGGTGGCGGTATATGTCCCCGGGGCGCACACTGTTGGATTGGATATTTGTTGGCTTCCAACGAAACAGGGTCCCGACCAGGCATAGGAAGCAGATAGGGCATTTGTGGTAGCAGAAATAACCACGGTTGGGCTGCCGCAGGTAATTACACCCACATTGCCTATGGATAAACTGGGAGTAACGGTATCTTCCGTAACGATTGTGGAGGCCGTAGCAGTACAGCCTGTAGTCATATTGGTGACCGTAACGGTGTAAGTGCCGGGCGCACACACCACCGGATTTTGCTGATTTTGATTATTCGGCGTGATACAAGGCCCCGACCACTGATAACTGACGCCGGGCGTAGTCGAACTGGCCTGGAGCGTAATCGTTGGTGTATTGCAGGTGATATTGCCGCCTGCCACAGATACCTGGGGCGGAGTTGTATTGCAAACCACGGTCCTGGATGCAGTTGCAGTACAGCCATTCACCGTATTGGTTACGGTAAGGGTGTAGGTTCCGCAGGCATTCACCACCGGATTGAGCGTGGTAGCCCCGGTTACAATACTCCCACCATTGGTAGCCGTCCATGCATAGGTAAAGTTAGCGCCGGTCGAGGAGCCCGTTCCATTGAGGGATAAAGAAGTGACGTTGCAAGTGAGTGTAGCCGGTTGGGCGACAACCGCTGTCGGCGCCGTCGTATTGGCACTGACATTGGCAGTAGCCGTTTTTGTACAACCGCTGTTGTCGGTCACCGTGACGGTGTAGGTACCTGCCTGGGTAACGGAGGTTTGCTGCGTGTTGGCCCCATTCGTCCAGTTGTAAGCATAGGGCGATACGCCGCCTTGTACGGTAACGGAAATATTGGCGCTGTTCTGGGCGCAAGTAATGGCGCTGCCCGAATTTACTGTCAGGGTCATGCCGCTTGGTTGTGTAATGACCCGGCTGGCAGTAGCCGTGCCACTTCCCGATGCGCCGGTCACGGTTACGGTATAGGTTCCCGGGCCCAGGTTGACGGCTGTTGCGGTCGTTTGGCCGTTGTTCCAGGCATAAGTGTAAGGAGCGGTACCCCCACTCGCAGTAACGGTAACCGTTCCGTTTGCGGCGCCGTTACAGGTGACATTGGAGAAACTGGAAATAGAAGCCGTAACAGGCTCTGGAGGGCCGTTGAAGCTGTAAGTAGAAGAGAAAGCAATTGGGCGATCGCCAGTATCATCTCCATCGTTGTTGCCAAAATTGCCGATAAAAAAAAACTTGATCTGGGCTCCGTTGGCTGTTGCCGGAGAAGTCCAGTTGAAACTCCAGCTGGCGGGCCCGCCGCCGGTGAAGTTTTTGGCGCCCCGGTGTTCGATATATTCCCGCCCGCTGGACATTTCCGTACCACACTGGGTGTTTACGGTGGCCAGATTGCCGGCATTCAGGTTGTTTCCGTCTACTGCGACCAGTTGAAAACCACCTCTGAAGGGGTTGCCTGCCGTTGGTGTCATGGTCAGCATCAGCGGATACACCGTATTGGGCAGAACGGCTGTAGGCATCCCTGTTATTTCTACGGTGCCGTTGAATCCATTTGGATTGTTGCCAGTGTGGCAGCTGTTACAATGCCCGTCGAAAGGAGCGCCGGTGCGCCCGTTGGAGGGGTTGTTACTATTGGCCAGCCAGACCAGCACGGAAAGCATGAGGCCGGAAACTTGCAAAAGGCGGGCTTTACGGATTGAATTCATGAAAAAATTTTCGTTTTGAACTGATATGAAAAAGAGGGCCAAAAATAGGTGTACCGACACACAATTTAGGATAAGGGCCATTTGAATTGTGTGCAATTTTAGCCAAGTGGGCAAATAATTGGGGTTGTGTCAAAAGCGGGTAATAACAAAACAATTGTTAATTTTATCGCGTCAAAAAATACAATCCCGGCGTCCTTATGTCCGACCAACTCCAAGTCCTTCGAAAACTGCTTGCCGATGGCAAAACCCGGCAAGTCATCGAGCAACTGCTCCCGCTGACGGCTGCCGACCGCGACCAGCACAATGAAGTGCTTCAGATCTCCGCACAATTTTCGGAAATTGAACGCCAGACGCGACTGAATGTGGGCGATCCGAAACTGCTCGGCACCGAGCGAAACCGGGTCAATGCGGCGCTTTTTGGGGTGATGGAGAACCTTTCCGGAAATGGAGGCCCGCTGAAACGATCCTGGAACATCAGAAAAATTATTGTTTGGATAGGCGTTTTGGCAGTTTTGGCAGGGGCAACGGGCTATGCGTTGCGCGGTTATTTCAGAAAGCCGGACCCCGTCCCAGTGCAAGTGCCCGCCCCTCAGGTGGAAAAACCTGCCGAGTCGCTTGCCCAACCGCAATCAAAGCCCACCACCTCCCAGCCGGGAAAAAGCAACCCGAATATTACCGTAAAGGACAAAGCCAAAGTTGGTATTATCAGCACCGGCGATTCTGTGACCATCAACGCCAAACAGGATTTTTGAACGCTCTGTACCGTACCGGCTGCTTTAGCTGCCGGACTCTAAAACGGGCAACATCCGTACATTTCGATTTGTCATATATTGTATAAAAATCCCCCTTTCCGCGTCCGGCAGCTCAAGCAGCCGGTACAGTAAAGCCACAAACCCACTACTTTCCATGAAAAACTTGCTCTTCTACTCCCTGATTTTCTGGACCGCCGCACTCGCCGCACAACCCGGAAACGACATCACCGTGCGCGACGACGCCAAAGTCGGCTTCATCAGCACCGGCACGGGCGCCAATATCAATGTGACACAGATATTCGGCAAATCACCTGAATACGCCGAACTTAAAAAACGACTGGACGGCTTAGAGGCGGCCATTGCCAAAAAAGCAGACCGCTGTGAAAAATACACCGACGCGCTGGCCAAAGAGGACTGCCGTGCCGAACTCATCGCCCTCAACGCCGAACGCGGTTCCGTGCAAAAAATCGAAACCCGATTCCGGGAAGACGTGATCCGGCTGGCGGAGACTTTTGCCACTATCCCGATCAACAGCGAGCGGCTGCGGCTGGCCAAGCAGTTTTTTGATGAAGGGAAAATACGGGAGGCGGATAATGTGCTGAATGCCAAAGAGATGCAGGCAGAGGGGGATGCGTTGCTGGCTAAAAAAGCACGGGAGCAGGAGGCGTTGCAACTGACGGATAGCCTGTTGCGGGTAAAGGCGGATGAGTTTGCGCTAAAAGCGCGGCTGAAGGCTACGGATTACGGGGATTCGTTGCGGTATGATTCGGCGGTCATTTATTTTGAACAGTCGAGGAGGTATGGGGAGACGGTGGAGAATCTATCGGCGTTTGCAGACTTGCTACGGGAGTCTAATCAGACACTTCAATCCATAATCTATTATGAAAGAGCCTTAGAGATGCCTCTATCAGATAGTGAGAATGCAAACTTGTGCATGAATCTTGGTATCGCATATTTTAATATTCAAAAGATGGCAGAATCGGAAGAAAGATACCTGCGTTCGTTGGAAATTAATGAGCGATTAGTAGAGAGCATACCTGAGCAGGTCGAACCCGATTTAGCAAAACTAGCGTCAAATTTGGGAGTCTTTTACTTCTCGACTCAAAAGATGACAGAGTCAGAAAAAATGTATCTGCGTTCGTTGGAAATTTACGAGCGTCTTGCCAAAAGCAACCCCGAACGGTTCGAGATATACAAGGCAAAAATCTGTTTGAACTTGGGTAGTTTTTACTTCACTATAGATAAGATCCCTGAAGCTGAAAAATTGTTTCTGCATACTTTGGAAACTTGTGAGCGATTAGTTAAAGGTAATCCTGAAAAGTTCGAGCCGGATTTGGCAATGACAGCCGCTAATTTGGGTAATTTGTACTAAGCGGTTCAAAAATTCTCTGAAGCCGAAAAAATATCCTTGCGTTCATTAGAAATTTATGAGCGATTGTCCAACAGCGACCCTGCACAGTTTGAGCCGTATTTGGGTAGTGTTGCAAGGAATTTAGCTGTTATTTATAAAGCATTAGAAAAAATGCGTGAAGCCGAAAAAATGTACGGGCGTTCGTTGGAAATTTTTGAGCGTTTAGCAAAAAGCAATCCAGCACAGTTCGAGCCTGATTTGGCTATAACAGTGTTTAATTTAGGCAATTTTTTTCTCGAAGTACAAAAAATGCCTGAAGCCGAAAAGATGTACCAGCGTTCTATGGAAATCTTCGAGAGATTATCGAAACAAAACCCTGCGCAATTCGAACCTGCTTTGGCGATAACGTTAAATAATTTCGGCAAATTTCAGCAGACAAATAACGCGTTTTCAAAAGCGCAAGATCTGTATTCCCGTGCGCTTTCGATTCGTAAAAACCAAATGTTGAATGGTCAAAGTCATTTCCGTGAGGCGCTCGACCTTGTATATGGAAACATGGCTTCATTGCGGAATTCTTTTGAAAAAATTAAAAATTATGATGCTGTTGTTGCTATCCAACTGGATAGAGCGATTTGTATGGATAGCTTAAGTACTCTCGATGTTGTCTTCCTGAAGCGAGCAGCAAATGACTACGGCAGCATTTCATGGTATGCTATTCTAGCACGAAAGTACTCCGAAGCGAAAGCTGCAGGAGAGAAAGCCCTTTCAATTGACCCCTCTCAAAATTGGGTACATTGCAACTTCGGCCATATCTACCTCTTGCAGCACAAATGGTCTAAAGCAAAAATCATTTATAAAAAATTTTTATCTGTAGAAAAAGACCCGGTCGCAGCTAAATCTGCCATTGTAAAAGACTTCGACTACCTCGAAGCAGCCGGCATCACCTGCCCCGAAATGGCCAAAGCCCGTGCTTGGCTGCGCAACTGAAAAACATCACTCCCCCCAGTCCACAAAACCCCTTTTTTCGTATATTTGTCTATTCAATCACCAACGAAAACAATTGCCCTATGCAACAAGCCAATCTATTCACCCTGCACAGCGCCACACTGAAAATCTCCTATTCCGCCAGCAGCATCGACGGCAAACCGCTGCTCAGTTACCAAAAAGGCGCCACCACCCTCAACTTCCGGGGCAGCCAGATCCGGCACAAACCCACAGAAATCGGTACTTTGGTCAGTGTCACCATCAAATCGATCCCGGATTTACGCACTACTGTTTTCAGCCTGCTGCTGCCGCTGGTCAATGTGCCGGACAATGACCCGAGCGTCCAGGTCAATGTCAAAGCCATTGAAACCGTCAACAAGACCAGTATTGTTGGACCCAAACTGGTGAAAGGGCAGGTGCAGACCTACAAGGTTTTTTCTTTGAAAGGAACGGCGCAGAGCGTGTTTTTTTAGAGGAATGAGGGATGAGGAATGAGGAATGGCCGAGCGTGATGTCCGACATCACGCTCGGCCAT
>JADLCC010000256.1 GCA_020847425.1 Saprospiraceae bacterium | reverse complement strand
TGGTATTTTTCGCCAGGCCGCAGCACCGTGCTTGGGAAGGCCGGCTGATTCGGCGAATCCGGGTAATGCTGCGTTTCGAGGCAAAGTCCGGAGCGCAGTTGATAAGGCACATTGCCTTTTCCAATTACTTTTCCATCCAGAAAATTACCGGAATAAAACTGAATGGCCGGTTCGGTAGTCAACACTTCCATTAAACGGCCGGAGCCAGGTTCATAAAGTGTGGCGACCAGTTCTGCCGTTTTGGCCTGGGTTTTATTCAATACCCAGCAGTGGTCATAGCCCAATCCGTATTTGACCTGAATGTCGTTTTTATCGTTGATCCGCGCACCGATTGTTGTGGGCTGGGTAAAATCGAACACTGTGCCTTTTACCGGGCGCAATTCGCCTGTCGGAATCAATGTGCTGTCTACCGGCAAAAAGGCTCCTGCATTCAGCATCAATTCGTGTTGAAGTATATCGCCTTTGCCAGCATTTGCCAGATTGAAGTAGGCATGGTTGGTCAGGTTTACAACGGTAGGTTTGTCCGTGGTAGCCGAGTATTGAATGCTCAATGCATTGTCTTTCAACAATGTATAAATTACTTCAACGGACAAATTGCCCGGATAACCCTCTTCACCGTCTTTAGCAAGATAAGTCAGTTTCAACATCGGCGTTTCGCCGTTAGTTGGAGTAGCCGTCCATAATACCTTGTCAAAACCCTTAATGCCGCCGTGCAGGTGGTTTGGATCATTGTTGGTAGCCAGCGTATAGGTCGTGCTGTCCAGGGTAAATTTCCCTTTTGCAATCCGGTTGCCATACCTCCCGATGAGCGCGCCAAAAAACGGCGTACCGCGCAGGTAGCCCGACAACGAATCACAGCCGAGCACGATGTCTTCATATTTACCAGACTTATTGGGCGCTGTCCAGGAAGTAATGGCGCCGCCAAAATTGGTAATTTGTACGGTCATGCCATTTGCATTGCGCAAGGTGTACAAGTCGGCAGTTTGCCCATCGGGCAAGGCGCCAAAAAGGCTTTTTTCAATACCTGGCTTGGGCACAGACGGTGTTTGTTTGCAACTCAACAACATCAATGCACTGCCTAAAATGGCAATGCCCAGGATAGTAACATTGATTTTTTTCATGGCTGTTTCAAATTTTCAAGTGTTGATAAAATTTCAATCCGGGTATAGTCCGGCACGCAACGCAGTACGCTGGGAATGGACTCAAATTCATGCGCCCGGTGCGTAGTGGTAAGAATAATGGCTTTCATGCCGGCATTCAGGGCTGTTTTAGCACCTGTGGGCGAATCTTCAAAAACCAGACAATCCGGATAAGGCACGCCTAACTGGTCCGCCACTTTGAAAAAAACACCCGGATCCGGTTTGCCTTTGTCTACATCGTTGGCATCAACAATGGCCTTGAAAAAATGCCTGATGTGCAGGTTATCCAGCACAAAATCGACATTGGCCCTGGGTGCGGCGGTTCCGATACCCATCGGAATACCTGCCTGAAATGCCGTTTCCAGCACTGCCTGCAAACCGGCAACCAGTTTCAGCTCCGGCAGAAATATCTCGCGGTACCCGCTTTCTTTTTCAAAAGAAATTCGTTCCCGCTCTTCCAGACTGAATTTTCCGGGAAAAAGTCGCTCAATAATTTCCACATTTTTCCCGTGGCAGGTGGCGATTACTTCCTCCAGGCTGAGTTCCAGTCCGTATCGCTTCAGGGTCTTTTGCCAGCCCCGGTGGTGGGTCATCATATTGTCCACCATCGTGCCATCCATATCAAATATCAGTGCGTTCATATTATGATTCAAATTTAAAAAACAAGTCGCCGATGCTACATCGGCGACTCTATAAACTAAACGCTATTGTATGAAGTCAAATTTAACCGGTAAAACTTGTCATAACGTACACCACTATTCCAATAACAATTAGTGACACCACAATATCCCAAACGTTGTAACTGCCGCGGTTATCAGATTTTTGCTGGCTGCTCAATGTGCCGAATGTAAGCCCTTGTACTTGCTCAGCACTTGGGGCTGGAGTCAACAAACTGGCAATGACACAAACAGAAATAGAGAAAAGGAAAAACCATGCGGCGAACGTGAGGAAGTTCATGCTTGCAAAGGCAAAAAGGAAACCGTCCGGATCCAGCGAATGGCGGCTCAGTTCCAGGGTAAGTCGAATCACAGCGACCGTCAAGCCGGCCACCAGAGTAGCCATAGCACCTTGCGCATTAATTCGTTTAAAAAAAATGCCCAACAGGAATACCGCAGTGATCGGGGGTGCTATGTAGGATTGTACCGACTGCAAATACTCGTATAAAACGCCTGAAATGTTTTGCATGATCGGAATCCAGGCGATGCCCAGTACCACAACGATTGCTGTGGCTATTCGGCCAACATTCACCAGTTTTTTCTCCGGCGTATCGGGGTATAATTTTCTGTACACGTCTACTGTAAACAGCGTTGAACAGGAATTGAATACTGATGCCAGTGAACTCATCAGGGCCGCCAGCAAACCGGCTGCTACCAGCCCCCTCAATCCGGATGGCATTTTTTCCATTAACAGGGTAGCAAAAGCCTGGTCGGGTGAATCCCAATGCAATTCACCACGGTTTTTCAAAGCCAAAGCCACTACCCCGGGAATGAGAAACAGAAAAACGGGAAGCAACTTGAGCAAAGCGCCAAAAATGGTACCGCGCCGACCTTGTGTTATGTTTTGCGCCGCCAGAGCCCGCTGAACGATATACTGGTCGGTACACCAATACCAGATCCCTACGATGGTACTGGTAATCACCAGGGAAGGCCATGGAAACTGTGGATCGCTGGCGGGCCTCCACATATTCAGGTATCCGGGTTCGAGCGAACTTTTCATACCGCTCCAGCCACCGACTGCATTCAATCCGACAAAAGTCAATGTGGCAGCGCCGAGTACCAAAACAATGGTTTGCAGGGCTTCGGTATATACCACCGCCCGCATGCCGCCCAGGATCGTATATGCGCCCGTTAAAACGACCGTGATAAGGGCTCCAAACCAAAAATCGATGTGCAGCAACGAAGCGATAACAATGCCGCCCGCATATACCGTCACCGAAACTTTGGTCAGTACATATGCCAGGAGCGAAAACACGGTCAGGAACCAGCGTGTCTTGGAATTGAACCGGCGTTCCAGGAATTCAGGCATCGTGAAAACACCGCTTCGCAGGTAAAAAGGCAGGAAAATCCAGCCCAATGCCAGCACTATCCAGGCGTGTAATTCATAAATGAGCATCGGAATTTTACCGCCTGCACCGGCGCCGGCCAGACCGACTACGTGCTCGGAGCCGATGTTGGAAGCGAAAATAGATGCGCCTACCACAAACCAGCCGATGTTGCGGCCTGCCAGAAAGTAGTCTTCCGTGTTGTCTTGTTTTTGCCGGATTACCCAGAGCGCTATTCCCATAAGTATGAGAAAATAAGCGCCGATTACAATCCAGTCGAGTGTGTCGAAACCTTGCATTGTTTAAAGATTGTGGTTGGTTAATGTTTTAGATGTTGTTTCTTGGTTATCAGTTATTAGTTATCGGTTATCTGTTTCGGTATTGGGAATAGGTATCAGCATTTTCTTACTATTTCAGCCTGAAAGCCCGATAACTGATAACCAATAACTAGTACCCGCTCTGCCCATAATAGGCGTCTTTGCCGTGTTTTCTAAAGTAATGTTTGTCGATCAGGGTTTGTTTGATGGTGGGCGTCGAGGGGTTGATTTGTAAAGTCAGGTAAGCCATTTTTGCCAATTCTTCCAGTACAGTAGCGTTGTACACTGCTTTGTCGGCGTCTTTTCCCCAGGTGAATGGTCCGTGGCAGGCCACCAGCACCATTTCCACTTCTTCAGGCGAAAGATTGTGTTTTTTGAACACATTCAGTATCTGATTGCCGGTTTCATGTTCATAATCGCCTGAAATCATCTCATCTGACATCACTTCTGTTACCGGAATGGCGGCCACCAGGTGGTCGGCATGGGTGGTGCCAAGGTTAGGGATCGCCAGCATGGCCTGTGCCCATGCCACCGCATACGTGGAATGGGTATGGCAAACACCCCCGATAGTTTCAAAATTGCGGTACAGCAAAGTATGCGTTTTGGTATCGGAAGAAGGCCGTTTGTTGCCTTCCAGCACCTTATTGTCCAGGTCTACCAGCACCATGTCTTCCGGCCGGAGGTCAGCGTAAGGCACGCCGCTGGGTTTGATGGCTACTACCCCCGAAGCACGATCGATCGCAGACACATTGCCAAAAGTATAAATAGCGAGTTTCTGGTGGAGGATTTCCATGTTGGCTTCATATGCCTGTTCCCGGAGTGATTTATATTTTTCCATTATTTATGCGAATCACGTTTGAAAATTGATTCGATTTATTTCTGAATGAGGGTGTATTTACCCGGAACAGCGTTCCGGGCTACAACAGCGTCCCGGGCTACAATTCCAGCACCACAACGGAAACCGGCGGCAGCGTCACCTTCAGCATGTCTCCATTCAGTGTCGCACCTTTAAAATCTACCGGTTTGATCCGATTGGGCTGATCAAAAGAGTTGTAATCCTGTACTTTCGGGGACGTCAATATTCGCCCGGAAACACCCTTGGATGTCGCACCGCGCAGCGAAACAGACACTTCCTGCGCACGGGCGGGGTCGATATTTACCAGTGAAATATGAATTTTACCGGCTTTGTCGCGGCTGGCCGATGCAGACACGGCAGGCAGTTTTTCCGTGCCGAAAGTGTAATTATTTACTACTAAATCGATAGGCAACTGTAAGGCATCCTGGTGGACGTTGTACATTTCCAGCACATGGTACGTCGGGGTGAGCAACATTTTTTCACCTTCGGTCAGTATGACAGCTTGCAATACATTCACCGTTTGGGCGAGGTTGGCCATGCGTACGCGGTCGCAATGATTGTGAAAAATATTCAGCGTTGTGCCGGCAATCATGGCATCGCGCATGGTATTTTGCTGGAACAAAAAGCCGGGATTAGTGCCTGGTTCCACATCGTACCAGCCGCCCCATTCATCTACAACGAGCGCAACTTTTTTCTTCGGATCATATTTGTCCATGATGGTCGAGTGGCGTGTGACAAATTCCTCCATGTCCAATGCTGTTTTCATGGTTTTGAAATACTGGTCTTCGGAAAAACTGGTTGCCGGGCCTTTTTTACTCCAGTCAATCACCGAATAATGATGCAGCGCTACACCTTCCAGCATCTTATGCGGGATATCACGCATAAGCACTTCCGTCCAGTTGTAATCATCGTCACTGGCGCCCGAGGCGACCCGGTAAAGTTTGGCGCTGTTTCCCCAGTCGGTCATAAAAGTGGCATATTGCCGGTAAATATTGGCATAATACTCGGGTTTCATGTTACCGCCGCACCCCCAGGCTTCATTGCCTACGCCCCATATTTTGACATTCCAGGGTTTTTCGCGACCATTGGCCTTGCGGAGTTCGGTCATTGGACTGCCGGAATCCTGATTGGTGTATTCCACCCAGTCGGACAATTCCTTCACCGTACCGCTTCCAACGTTCCCGGCCAGGTAAGGCTCCGCGCCGATGGCTTCGCAGAGGTTCAGGAAATCGTGTGTGCCAAAACTGTTGTCTTCCGTCACCCCACCCCACCAGACGTTTTTCATGCTGGGCCGTTTGTCTTTCGGACCGATACCATCTTTCCAGTGGTAGGTATCGGCAAAACAGCCACCCGGCCAGCGCAGGTTGCCCACTTTTAGTTTTTTCAGGGCTTCAATAATATCGGTGCGCACACCATTGCGGTTGGGAATAGTGATATTGCCTTCACCAACATAAAAACCGCCGTAAATACACCGGCCCAGGTGTTCTGCAAAGTGGCCGTAGATGTTGTGACTGATGGTGTCGCGGCCCAGGTCGGCGTTCAGCGTCAACCGGTTTTGGGCAAAAAGCGCGTGCGATACACTCCAATAAAGAAAAAGCAAGGTTATTTTTTTCATGTTTGATATTTTTATGGATCCCTTTATTTGAATTCATCTTCAATAAAACTTCCCAGAACGACATATTTCCGGTACAGTTTTTCATACACCGCTACCCTATCCTGCTGCGGTTGAAATTCCTCGTTGTAACCTGAAGCCATCGCAGCCTGTGCCTCGGCCATGCCCGGGTAAACACCGGCTGCGGTTGCCGCACAAATAGCCGCACCGAGTGCGCAGGCTTGTTCCGATTGAACAATTTTTATGGGCATATTCAACACATTAGCAAGGGTTTGCATCACAAACGGCGATTTTTTTGACACACCGCCGATGCCGATAACCTGCCGGATAGGCACACCTTCCGACCGGAAGCGCTCCACAATTCGTTTGGCGCCGAATGCCGTTGCCTCGACCAGTGCCTTGAAAATTTTGGGCGCATCCGTACCGAGGTTCAGGCCCGAAATAGCCGCTTTCAAGGTATGGTTCGCATCGGGTGTGCGGCGTCCGTTGAACCAGTCGAGCGCGACAGCATCGTACTCGGTGACGGGCAGTGCTGATGCTTTTTCGGAAAGTGCCGGTATGATTTTTTGCACTTGTTTATCCGCCTCTGCTTCCGTTAAAAATGCGTGAAGCGGCCAGGACAGCAGGTTTTGAAACCAGGCGTACACATCTCCGAAAGCCGACTGCCCGGCTTCCATGCCCAGCATTCCAGGCAAAATAGAGCCATTCACCTGGCCACAAATCCCGTGAATCAACAGATTTCCCACTTCCTCATTGGGCGCAATCAGCATATCGCAGGTGGAAGTTCCCATTACCCGGACCAAGGAATAGGGTTCGATACCTGCGCCAACCGCTCCCATGTGTGCATCAAAAGCGCCGACGCCAACTACCACATGTTTCGGCAAACCCAGGCGTTGTGCCCATTCCTTTGAAATGGTACCCATAGCGGTATCTGAAGTATAGGTATGGCGATAAAGCCGTTCGCGAAGCCCGGAAAGCAAGGGATCCAGTTGTGTCAGAAATGCCTCGCTGGGCAATCCCTCAAATTCTTCGTGCCACATGGCTTTGTGGCCGGCGGCGCAACGGGAGCGTTTGAGGGTCAAGGGATTCGTATCGCCTTGCAGCACTGCCGACACCCAGTCACAATGCTCTACCCATGAAAATGCGGCATTGCGCACGGCTTCATCTACCCGTAACGTCCGCAGGATTTTTGCCCAAAACCACTCGGAAGAATAAATACCACCCACGTATTTGGTAAAATCGGTATCCCAGCGGTGTGCCAGTGTATTGATTTCTTCGGCCTCAGCATTCGCCGTATGGTCTTTCCACAGGATAAACATGCCATGCGGGTTTTCTGCAAATTCGGGCAGTAAAGCCAGAGGCGTACCGTTTTTGTCGACTGCAACGGGCGTAGAGCCAGTCGTGTCAACGGAAATACCAACCACATTATCGGCTACTTCTTTTGATACTTGAGCCAAAGCCATTTTCACAGACGCCTCCAAACCCTCCAGGTAATCCAGCGGATGTTGCCGGAACAGCGACGCTCCCGGATTGCAGTATTTTCCGGCTTTCCAGCGCGGGTAGTAAAAAACGGCAGAAGACACTTCGCGCCCATCGGCAGTATCTGCTATCAAGGCGCGAACGGAGTCGGTGCCGTAATCAAGTCCGATAACATAATTCATAAATAATGATGAATTATGAATGATGAACGATGAATGACAAATGCCGGGCGCGAAGCCCTTTATTCATCGTTCATCATTCATCATTCATCATTTATAAATGGCTTCACTCCACCGCAACTCATTCTTAAACTGCCGCAATTCCGTTTTCGCATCGATCACTGTCAGTTCGATGTCGAACATTTCTGCAAAGTCCTCGAAGTATTCCGTAGTCAGGTTTTGGCTATAAACAGTATGGTGCGCGCCACCGGCATAAATCCATGCTGCACAGGCCGTGTTCATATCCGGCAGCGGTTTCCACAATACGCGGGAAACAGGTAATTTGGGCAGTTTTTCAAATGGCGCTACGGCCTCCACTTCATTCACCAGCAAGCGAAAACGATTGCCCATATCGATCAGAGAAGCATTCAGCGCGGGGCCTCCCGCTACATCGAACACCAGCCGCACCGGGTCCGCTTTGCCGCCGATCCCGAGTGGATGGATTTCGCAGGCAGGTTTCCCAGAAGCGATGGATGGGCATATTTCCAGCATGTGCGCACCTAAAACCAGGCGATTGTCC
>JADLCC010000255.1 GCA_020847425.1 Saprospiraceae bacterium | reverse complement strand
TACGTAGCGCCGAAATTGCCTTCCAGTTTGGGCAGGCCCCAGGCTTTGGACTGGTTGCTCGGATCCATGATAAAGTTCTGGCTCAGGGTACCGGTCACGGTCAGGTTTTTGATCGGACTGAATTTGATAGTGCCCTGTATGTTGCTGATTTTCACCGTGTCGTACAAGGCCTGGAAACGGGTAACACCTGTACTGGTGTATTGCGTCTGGAACAGCGCCAGGTCGGAGGCTTTGGAGTAGTTTACCTGGCCGGTGTAGTCCAGCCAGCCCAGGTTGCCTTTCACCCCGGCGTAGTAGTTGTCGAAGCGGGTGTTTTTCAGTTTGGTTTCGCGGATCTGGAGGAAGGGGCTGTATTCCGACATACTGCGGTAGGTATTTTTCCGCAGGTCGCCGTTGGCGCCGCCGAAAATCTGGATACCGTCGCCGAAAACGCGCAGGGTGATTTCCGCGTCGGGGAACACGCTAAACACATCGCGGTTGCTGGCAAAATTACCGCCGATCTTGATTTTCACCACATCCGAGTGGAACGTGAAAGAAGGCTGGAGGTAAATGTTGTTGAGTTTCTGCGTGATGGAGTCCGTGAATTTAGTCATATCCGTGCGGATCGCCAGGCGCAGCGGGTGTTTTTCGGCAAACCATTTGGTGGCGCTCAGGTTCAGGTCAAAGCCGGATTCCTTGTTCGAGTAATAGTCGTTCAGCACGTAAACCTGCGGTGCAACGGAGAAATTCAGGTCCGTTTCATTGCGTTCCTTGTTGTACAAACGGCCGCCAACGGTGACCAGGTTAAAATTCTGGCGGCTACCTTCCTTGGAGAAAGAAAGCGAATCGTGGTCGTATCCGTAAAAATGCACGCGGTCGGCACTGACGCCCACTTTGGCTTCTGCCGCTAACTGTTCGTTGATGTAGTAATTGCCGTTCAGCAGGAAGTCATTGTTGGCAAAACGCTGATTGTCAACATTTTTGCTGGCGTCCATGCTGTGGTGGCGAAACCAGGCCTTGCCATCGAATTTGTCTTTGGAGGCAAAAAAGTAACCGACTTCGCCCCAAAAACTTTTGGGTACACCCGCGCCTGCTTTGGCGTAGCCGTTGAATGATTCTTCTTTTTTACCTGCTTTCATACCGATCGGGCGCAGTTTGGGCGCTTCGTAATTGAGCGTCAAGGGGCGCGGCGGCACCACATAGTTCTGGAGTTGGGTATTGGTGTCCAGCGGCGGCAACGATGGCGGCACGCTGAGTTTGTTGGACTCCAGCAGCCGCGCGTCGAAGTCTTTGATGACCGTTACGTTATCGCCCTCCAGTTCTTTTTGGGCAAATGCCGCCTGAGAGAGCATTCCCAGTAATAAGGCGGCAAACAGAGATTTATATTGGAATAACATGGATTTCGTTTTTGACGATGATTGACTTGATTTTGGACCCTGATTTAAGGTATGATCCGATAACCTAAATGATTTGCCGGAAAAAGTGGAGATTCCAAATAAGTGAAAATGCTGATCTCTCACTTCTCACCCTCTCACCTCTCACTTCTATTTATTCCCCTCGTCCATATCCAGCAGGTTCCGTCCGCCTTTTTCGTTCGTGTTGTTCATCACGGGAGCAGTACCGATGCTGTTGTATTTCTGCCGGGCAGTAGCCAGGATGTTGGGGTCATCGCCGGTGTAATTTTCCAAAACCGCTTCCAGCGCTGCCGATGCGCTGTTTTTATCGCCCTGGGCCAGGTACACGTCCGATAACAGGATGAGGTTGCGCGCGATCCAGTCGTCGTAGCCGGCGCTGGCTTTGTTGGCGTCGCCGATAGCCTGCTCCGCATCGTCGTATTTTTTCTGTTTGTACAGAATTTGTGCCAGCAAATGCCATGCTTCGGGCATGATTTCGGATGTTGAATTCTGCGTCACCGACTGCAGGGCGGGGTAAGCGCGGGAATAGTCGTTTTTGTCGTAGGCCATTTTACCGAGGTAAAAATTGGCGGTGGCAATCTGCTCGTTGGAGGCGAGGTTGCTTCTCGTCACTTTATTGGCGTACTCACCGACGGCTACGGAGTTGTTGGTGAAATATGCCGATTTCAGGGCATTCAGTTGCGCATCGAAACGGGAGGCGTCCGTAGTGGCCGATTCTTCCCATTTTCGGGCGAATTCAAAAGACTGCGCGTAGTTTTTCTCCACATTTAAAGCCAGCAGCGCCGCTTTTTCGGCGGCTTTCGGGTACAGGCGGCTGGGGCCTTTGGCCACGATAGCGGCATAATCCTGCAGGGCCTTGCTGTATTGTTTCAAGGTATTGGAGGCATAGGATTCCGCGCGGTAGTAATAGGCGGGGATAGCGTTCTGGCCGTTGGGGTATTTGGCCAGGTAATTGGTGAAGCCCTCGATGGCCTGCTGGTAGCGGCCCTGCTGGAACTGGATTTCAGCAGACTGATACGTCACGCTGTCTTTGGAAGACGTGCTGACGTTGCCGTAACCGGGTACCGTTTCCAGAAAAGCGAAATACTCGTCGGGGCGGTTCAGGTCTTTTACATAAATTTCATTCAAAGCGGCCAATGCGTCTTTCGCTTCCGAGGTTTCCGGGTTGTTGGAAAATACCTGTTTGTAATAACTGATGGCAGCGTTGGTATTGCCCTGATTGTAGGAAATAAGGCCCAGTCGCAGCAATGCCTGGTTGATCAGCGGAGATTTGCCGCGGAAATCGGCCACCAAACGGCGCAGCGGCGTGACGGCCTGGTCGAATTTGCCCATTTCCTGGTAGGTTTCACCCATCTGGAACAACGCTTCGTCGGTATAGCGGCTGTTCGGGTATTGGGCCACCAGGTTTTCGAGTGCCAGCACTTTGTCGACCGGGCTGCCCTGCAAGCCGCGAATAACCGCTTTTTGGTACAGCGCGTATTCGAAGCCTTCGTATTTTTTGTTGATGGCTTCGTTGTAATACGCCAGGGCATCGGGGTACTGGTTGTTCTTAAAATTGGCGTCGCCGGCGCGCAGCACCGCATCGCCCAGTACCGCCGTGCGGATCTGGTCGCTTTTGATTTGCGCTTCGCTGCGTTTGAGGTTATCCACCACAATTTTGAAATTGGCCAGCGCCTGCTTGTAGTCCTTGAGTTTCAGGTTGTTGTAGCCCTGCACGTAATTGGCCATGGTGATATTACTTTCCTCGGGCAGGTCGGTGTAGTTTCTGGCCGCCGCCACAAAAGAGGATATATGCTGTTTGCTGATCGCGTATTCTTCACTTTCATTGGAGATGGCGCCCATCCAGAAAGAGCACAGCGCCATGATACGTTTGTCGATCGGGTTTTCGAGCGACTTGTTGAAGTAGCGGCGCGCTTCGTCTTTTTGTTTGTTCTGGTACAGTTGCAGGCCGCGGTAGTAGCAAACTTTCTGGTAGGTTTCGTTCAGGCGCGGGGTGCGGTTTTTGACGGATTCGAGCGTGGAAATAGCCCGGTCGTAGTCGCGGGTATTGAGGAATATTTCGCTCATCAGCGCCTGTGAATCCTCGTAATATTTTGAAGTCGTCGGTATTTTCTGCAGCGCATCGAGGGCGTCGCGGTCAAATTTGAGTTCGTAACTCAGTTTGGCGTAATTGATCAACGCATCCTCCTTGACCGATTTATCGAAATTCATACTGGCAGCCTGGCCGAAAGCATTGCGCGCCGCGAATTTGTTTTTCGTGCGCAGGTAGCAGTCGCCGAGGTGGTACAAACCATTTTGGCCCAGCAGGGAGTCTTGTTTGGTGAGTTGCTCGAAGTTTTCAATAGCCGGTTTGAAAAAACCATTTTGGTACTGCGCGTAACCGATTTGGTAGTAGTCGGCCGGGCGCAGCGTAGCGCCGTTGGTAGCGGCATATTCGAGGTAAGGCAGCGCACTCTTATAGTCGCCGCGTTCATAGTAGGCCTGTCCGACGAGTTGGTTGAGTTCCGGGCGGTTTTTGATGTTGTTGTCCTTGGCTTTGGCCGCGCCGAAAGAAATCACCTGGTCGTATTTTTTCTGGTGCGAATAAATCTGGGCGATGTAGTACGGCACACTTTGTTTGTACTTGTCGGACTGTTCGCAGCGCTGAAAACTTTTGAGGGCTTCGTCGTATTTTTTTTCAAAAAAAGAACAGCAGGCGGAGTAGTAGTTGGCAGGGTAGTACCACTCGCTGCGGGAATTTTCCTTCAAAGAGGCGAAAGCGCCTTTAGCGCGGGTGAATTGTTTGGTTACAAAAAAAGCGTAACCCTTTTTGAATTGAATTTCGTCGCGCGTGGCGCCCGAACCAGCCGGTGCCATATCGTAGTAGGTGAGCGCTTTGTCGTATTCTTTGTTGTCAAAATAGTAGTTGCCGATTTCGAGTGCGGCCTGGCTGGCTACCGGAGAAGGGGCGTTTTCACGCAGGAAGTCGAGCGTGAGTTTTTCTGCTTCCGGCAATCCGAGTCGCACGGCGCATTTGGCGTTGTACAGTTCGGCGTCGGTTTTGACTGCTTTCCACTCCGGTTCATTGACCGGGCGGAGCAAGTCCATAGCGGTGCGAAATTCCTTCTGCGCCAGTCCGTAGATGTGTTGATCGAAGAAGTCCACCCCGCGTTTGTAAGCGAGTGTGGCTTCGGTGAAGACGGAGGATTGCTGGGCATTCAGTGTGATTGCGAGCAACAGCAGAAAGAGAGAAGTGATGCCTTTCCGAAGGTTCATAATTGATAGGTTGGTTTATTGATTGGCGCTGAAAAAAACAACGCCGCACAGAACGATTTTTAACAAACGAGCCGGCAAAAAAATGCCGTTTGCAGGGCTGTTAATTTGAGGAAATTTTAACACGGCAAACAAAACGCCAAATATGCCGCGAAAATATGTAAAGCAGGTGAAAGGAGGCAAAAGAGTGTTAAAATTGTGAGTGGTGAATCGTGAGTCGTGAGTGGTGCTTTGCCCAAACGTTAAATTATTGCCTTGAGCAAAGCACCACTCACGATTCACGATTCACGATTCACGATTACATTTGTTCCCATGTTCAAACGACTACCGTTCCTCGCGCTTGCCTTACTTGCAACCTGCTCCGCACAGGCCCAACTGGATTCCATCCACTGGATCCCGCCCATGCACGCCCGTTCGGAATGGGGGCCGCAATATCTATACATTTCAACACCGGAGGCTGCGGCATTTCCGGTGACGATTCGCGACGGACAAGGCGCAACGGTTACTACGCTGATGGTTTCCAACACACAACCGCAGCGCTACAGCCTTGGTTCCTCGAACGACACCTACACCCTGGTGCCTCCCAATCAACTGCATATACCCTTGCAGGACAAAGGCCTGGTGCTGGTAGGGCCGCAAAAATTCTACGTCAATTTCAGGGCGCACAGCAGTTCCCAGTACCAGGCCTGCGACCTGACCAGCAAAGGCCAGGCGGCTTTGGGAACTACTTTTCGCATCGGGCATGTAGTACAAGGGAGTAGTTCCAGTCCCAGCCGGTCCAATTTTATCGGCATCATGGCGGTGGAAGACAGCACGGTGGTCAACCTGTCCGGCTACGATGCCTCGGTGCGTTTTCGCATCGCCGGCGCCGATACCCAGGTGCCCGGCGGCGTGCAGATCACTTTGCAGGCGGGCGAATCGACCGTAATTTCACAATACGTATCTTCCAGTTTTATACAACAGCCACCGAACGGACTGATCGGGACTCTGTTGCAAAGCAGTAAACCCGTTGCGGTAAATGTGGGTTCCTGGACCGGCGCACCGGTAACGGACAATGCCAATGACGTGGGAATCGACCAGATCGTGCCATTTGAACTGGTGGGCGAAGAATATATTTTATGCCGGGGCAACGGCTCGTTGGTGCTGGAAATCCCCATCGTTGTGGCGCATGTGAACGGCACCAGCGTTTTCCTGAATGGCAGTACCAGCCCTGTGGCAGTGCTGAATGCGGGGCAGTTTTTTCAGGTGTCTACATCGCAATATACTTCGGCGGGCAATTTGTACATCCGGTGTTCCCAACCGGCGTTTGTGTACCAGATGGTCGGCGGTACCCCCAGCGGCGACGACCAGAAACGAACGGCCGGACTGATCTTTGTGCCGCCTATTTCCTGTGGCATTCCCAATGCGGTCGACAATATTTACCAGCCAAATCAGATCGGCTCGGTGCAGTACGACGGCGGACTGATGATTGTTGCTATGAAAGATTCGCTGGTTACGCTGCGCATCGACGGCGCCGTGACGCCACTGGGTAATCCCGACGCCGTGCAGGGCAATCCCGATTTTGTGACGTACCGGCGACTGACACTGTTTTCGGCCAACAACCCGCCGGAAACCGCCAGTATCGTGGCAGAAGGAGCCGTGCAGGTCGCGCTTTTCGGCAGAAATGGCGCTGCCGGTTTCGGCGGTTTTTACAGTGGTTTTAGTAAAACCAATAAACCGACCATCAGCCTGAACATCATCGGCGACGGCGTTTGCCCGGATACTTTGCTGGCGACTGGCCGTTTCGACGGGGTACAGTGGTATTTTGCCGATTCGCTGCTGCAATACGGCCCCGATTCGATGTTTGTGGCCTATTCGCCTGGATTGTACACGGCGCGTGGTTACCTCGGCGTGTGCCGCCGCACCGATTATGTGGAAGACGAGGTGACGGCCGTGTTCAACTCCCCGGAGTTCCCCTATTCCTTTGAAGAGCCTTCTTGTTTCGACTTTTCAGACGGGCAGATTTTGTTCGGCCCACCCTCCGGCGGCCTCGAACCTTACCAGTATTCCATCGATAACGGTAAAACCTTTTCCCACCTCTCCACAGCAATGGGCATTCATGCAGGCGATTACAAACTGGTGGTACGCGACTCGACGGGATGCTACAACCGTCCGCTGGAACTCACAGTCGGCGAACCGGACAGCCTGGGCGTTACCCTCATAGTCGCTCAAATAGAAGAACCGGTAAAACCCGGCGACCGCGTCGTGCTGGAGGCGCAGCCCGGCAGGGAAATCGTGTTGCATACCTGGGAACCCGGCGACACCACAACCTGCGGCGCCTGCCCGCGACTAACCGTTCGCCCGCAGGAAACTACCTGGTATACCGTGACTGTGACGGACTCGGAAGGCTGCAGCGCCTCTGACCGGGTGCAGGTGGTGCTGGAACCGAATGTGTATGTGCCGAATATTTTTGCGCCGGCATCGGCAACGGGCAACAACCGCTTTACCATTTTCAGCAAAGACCCCCTGCCGATCAACTGGCTGCGGATTTACGACCGCTGGGGCAGTCTGGTATTCGAACGCAACAACATCGTTACCAACGACCTCTCTGATGGCTGGGACGGCAGCAGCCGCGGTCAGGACCAGAATCCGGGTGTTTTTATTTTTATGGCGGAAATAGAATACGTGCCGGGAAGGAAGTTGTTTTTGAAAGGAGACGTGACGGTTTTTAGATAGAGGTGAGAAGCGAGAGCCTGAAATAAAACCGGCTGCCTGCACCTACCTCGCTTTCCAGGCCGATATCGCCACCCTGCGCTTCAATAAATTCCTTGCAAATGGCCAGCCCGAGTCCGGTACCCGATTGCGGGCTGCCCGGAACCTGGAAATAACGATCGAACACACGGCTGCGGAAACGCTCTTCGATGCCTTTGCCAAAATCCCGGACCGAGAACAACAGCGCATCCGATTCTTTGTGTACATCTATCACCACGGCGCTGCCTTCCGGCGAATAATGGATGGCGTTGGTGAGCAGGTTGACCAGCACCCAGGTGGTTTTATCCGTGTCAATTTTGACCAGAGGGAGTTCATCGTCCTTGTGCGTTTCCAAACGGATCTTTTTTTGTTCCGCCTGAATTTGAACCGTTTCCAGGGCGTATTGCAGAATTATTTCGGGGTTGCCAGGCAACATGTTGAGGCGAATATTACCCGTTTCCACCTGCGCCAGATCCAACAGTTCGCCGGTGATATTCAACAGGCGCTGGCTGTCGCCCCGGATATGGGCGAGCAGTTTTTGCTGTTCCTCGTTGAGCGCGCCGACCCGTTTGTCTTCCAGCAGACTCAGCGACATTTTGATACTTGAAATGGGGGTTTTTAATTCATGCGAAATGGTGGCGATAAAATTGGTTTTAGCCTGATCGAGTTCTTTAAATGCGGTGATATTTTTGAGTAAAATTACTGCGCCTGCATCCGCGGGAAAATTGGGGCGTTCGACCCGTACCGCGATGGTTTCCTTCTGGAAATAACTTTCTTTTTCGTTGTAATAAATTTTCAGCGCATCGGTTGTCGTGGTTTGCAGCAGGCTGCGGAGCAGGTCGTTGTGCAGGGCGGCATCGGGTGCATATTTCCCCAGCAGGTCCGTTTTTTTTACTGCCATCAATTGGCAGGCTACGGGATTTACGAACAGCACCTTGTTCTTTTCATCGAGTACCAACACCGCATCGGTCATATTGTCGAGCAGGGTTTCTATCCGTTTTTTTTCAAAAAGCAGTTCTGCCAGGCTGCTGTGTTCGTAAGCGTCAAGGCGGGAAGCCATGTCGTTAAACGCCGTTGCGAGTTCGCCAAACTCATCCCGGGATTTAAAAAACAGGCGTTCACTGTAGTTTTTATCAGCAATTTGCCGGATGCTCTCGGTCAACTGGCGGATCGGATCGGCGATGTACCCCGGAAAATTGACAATAAAAACAAAGGAGATCAGGAAGCACAATACCGCAATAATCCCCAGCAAAAAATTGGCGCGCTCGGCGGTATCCCGAGCCGCTTCATTTTTCCGAACGATAGCGAACATGTTCACATCACTGATCTGGTGTAGCAAATCGCGGATCAGCATTTCCCGGTCATTGGAGAGTTCAGCATCTTTTTTTAATAGTTCAAACTGGTTTCTCAACGCCTGTGTCGCCTCTTTTTCACCCATTTCGGTGATATTACCCTCCTGTTTGGTCAAATCGGTTTCAAAAGTCTGCATAAAACCTTGTTTGGCCGCTGCTAAAGACTGCCCGTTCGAAAGGTCCGTCCGGTATGTGTCCAGGCTTTTGCGCATGTTATCGACAAATTGCAGGGTGATGTAGTTATCCTGCAAAACAGCCTGCGCATCGGCCGACAAGCGGTTGAGCGCATACAAACCCGCTACGGTCAGCAATACGATGACGGCAAAAAGAAAACCCAGTCCGAGGGATAATTTTGTTTTTACGCGAACCATGATGAAAGAGGTTGAGATTGTTGAGGGGTGAGATTGTTGAGGGGTTTGAGCGGAGAAGCCTCAACAATCTCAACCCTCAACAATCTCAACAGTATCATGAAAGAATAATCAAATCCACTTTACCAGCCGAAAGTTTCGTCAGCAACTGGTTAAAAATACTGGTATTGATGATGATGCGCCAAAGATTCAGGTGGGGCTTTCCGATACAGACCGTTGTGATGTCGCGCTGTTCCGTAATATCCAGGATCGTTTGTGCGATATGCGGGCTTTTTACCTGAATCACTTCCGCGCCCAGTTCCGTAGCGTTTTTAAAATTATTGATCAGGTGGCGTTGTAAGGCCAGGTTGATTTTATCGGGATCTTCCGCAGGTGTCTGCACATACAGTACCATCCACTGTGCATCGTAGTAAGACGCCAGCCGGGCTGTTTTGCGGATAACCGTTTTGGCGGTGCTGTCGTTGCTGCTGATGCAGGCTAGAAAACGCTCGGTGCGCAACTGTGCTGTTTTGGGCAATTCGGCTTCAATTTTCCGTTCCACCTGGTGCGCCACCTCGCGTAAAGCCAGTTCGCGAAGTTGCAGGATTTTTTCAGGCTGGAAGAAATTATTTAGCGCAATATCCACTTTATCAGGCGTATAGATG
>JADLCC010000254.1 GCA_020847425.1 Saprospiraceae bacterium | reverse complement strand
CCAACACCGAATTGGCGGTGCTGTCGGCCTGCGAAACGGGCCTCGGCGACCTCGTGGGCAACGAAGGTGTGTACGGCCTGCAACGCGCCTTCAAAATAGCGGGCGTCCGCTACCTGATCATGTCGCTGTGGCAGGTGCCCGATTACCAGACGCAGGTGTTTATGAACACTTTTTACAAACACTGGCTGGAGGGTAAAATGCCCGTGCCCGAAGCGTTTCGAACCACGCAGTCGGAACTGTGGGCCAAGTATGGCGCTGCGTTTAAATGGGCGGGGTTTGTGCTGGTGGAGTAGGAAAACGATATAAGTTGGATTTGCCCCCAACCCGGGTGTCATTCTGAGGCGCGGATGACGCAGAAAGGCAGCAATTGTTACACAATGACATGGTTAGCGATAGCTGGCAGCCTGGCTTAGCGACCCGGTCGCTTGAAGCGACCGGGTCGCTCGGTGGTAACGCCTGGCTACCCGATAGAGTAACCCAAAGTAAAGTGGGCCATCGTTGAACGCCCCCCACCAACGACAAACTACCACAAATGCCAGGCAAACCGATCCTTACATTACTGTTGGCGGGAACGCACAACAGTGGCATTGCTGTGGCCTGAGCCGAACAACAGCAGCCGCGGAATTTATTTTTTCAAAAAATCCGCACTTCCCACTTACCTCCTCCCACCCTGCAGCAATAAAGGAATGAACAGTCGTTGTTCGGCCCCCAAGTTGCTCTGCCTGTACAGCAGGTTATGCTACAACCGCCAGATTCCATTTTTCAATACAAAAACCATACAAAATGACAAGCAAACTTTTTTTCTCCGTTGTACTCTTCCTTATCAGCGCCGCTACCCTTTCCGCACAGGCCACGACTTCTCTGTATGCCTCAGGCATGGGCGATTCCGATGTTAACGGAGTCGTCGACCTGCTCGAACACAATGCGCTGATGGCCCTTTTCGGTTTTGTTGTGCTGGTAGCCATTCTATATATCTGTCATATCACTAAAGCCTGCGCCGATTTGAACCGCGCACCAAAAAATGTCAGAAATCTCATCATCCTGGTTATAGGGCTGAGTTCTTTTTGCGGCAGTTGTTCCGTAGAACAACGGGCTATGGCGGCACAATACCGCGCGGCGGAAGCGGCAGAACACCGCCATTGTCCTTCGCCTTACCAACACGGCAATTACGTGAATAGTCCTTTTAATAATCGCAACCCCGCCATTGGGCACGGCTCTTCCTTTTGCAGGTACTGCGGGAAAAGGATTGATTATTAAATCGTCGAATGGCCATAGGCAATCGGGATTAAAAGGTGCTACAGTCAACGCAAAGTGGTTTTGAATAGAAGGCAGGTGCAAGTGCCTGAAAGCGAAGACTTCAAACCATTAAACCCTTTCAAACCACTCAAACCTCACTATAACAACTTCCTCTAAAATCAATTTTCAACTTTAAAATCATTTTTTACCAATCAAACATTCTAACAATGAGCAAAACATCATTTTTCACAGCCCTCACCCTTTGCACCCTTTTGTTTGCCGCCTGTCAACAAACACCGGCGCCTTTACCCGCTGCAGTGCAGGAAACCCCCAAACCGGACCTTGCGAAACTGAAAGCCGAAATACAAGCCATAGAAAATGACTGGGCCAAGGCTTCAAATGCCAAGGATATGGCCACCGTAGTCGCTTTTTATGCCGACGATGCCATCAGCATGACCAACAACAAACCCATGATCACTGGCAAGGCAGCCATTAAAGCGGAAATTGAAGCAGAGTTTGCCAAAAGAAAGGATGCTTCTGCTGTGGTCAATTTTGAGACGCTGGACGTATATGGCGACGAAAAAGTGGTAACGGAAGTCGGGAAAACAACGGTCAAGGACGCCACCGGGAAAGTGACCTACGCCGGAAAGTATATGGCCGTGTGGGAAAAACGCAACGGCAAATGGCTGACCATTCGGGATATCAGCAACGATGATGCGAAGGAGAAATAGGAGGCCATGAAGTGTCGGTGTGGCGCCCAGTCACGCCGGCGCTTATCAAACACAAGTCTTAAATCCATTCAAAATCATATGTGGAACGCGGCAAATACACGGAACTGCTCCGGCGGGAACCGGATGGCTCATGGAAATCCACCCTGGGTATCTGGAATACCCGATACGCTGGCTTTGAAGTAGAAAAGCGATCTAAAGTTCGTAGCAAATATTTCATTTTCAATACCTTATAACCATGGAACAGACTACTGCCGCACCGGCGGCCATTATCGCCGCGCCCGTCGCGGAAACCAACCGCATCAAAACCCTCGATATGCTGCGCGGATTTGCGCTATTGGGCATATTACTGATGAACATCGCCGGGTTTTCTATGCCCGACCATTCTTTCGAAAAATTCTCAAACGACCCAGGCAGCCTGAATTTCTGGGTATTTCAATTCATTGGCACCCTGTTTGAAGGCAAAATGAGGGCCATGTTCGGTATGGTGTTCGGAGCCGGGGTGTTGTTGTTCATTGCCAATAAAGCGGACAAAGGCATTTCTGTTCATGCTTTGTATTATCGTCGCATGTTTTGGCTGCTGCTGTTCGGGGTGTTTCATGCCCATATTATCCTTTGGATAGGCGAGATTCTTTATTTGTATGCCGTTTGCGGAATGATCCTGTACCTGTTTCGCAATGTCGCAGCCAAATATTTAGTTTGGGCAGTGCCCATTGTAGCCGTTGTGAGTTTTGTGGCAGGTACGATTCATTATCAGGGCATCCGGGAAAAACGCATCGCGTACGTGGAAGCAACCAAGGCACAGGCCGCAAATATGACGCTGACCGAAGGCCAAACCAAAGCGCTGACCGATTGGCGGGAAGTGGAAAAAACCATGATTCCCAACCGCGAAGATGCCAAGGCCAATACCGCCAAAATGAAATCGGATTACAGCACCGTTGCTGGGTACCTCCGGCCCCTGGCTTTTCAGTGGCAAACCAAGTATTTGATTGTTGAAATTTGGGATTCGCTGGCCCTTATGCTATTGGGCTTAGCCCTGTTCAAATGGGGCTTCCTGACGGGCGCGTGGTCGAAAAAAGATTACTGGAGGGTCGTGAAAATCGGCTACGGCATTGGCTTGCCATTGGTGATTTACGCCAATTATTACAACTTCCATCATTTCTCTACTTTGGAAGCCAACCTAACCCGAATGGAACAAGTACCCGTCAATTGGGTCGGCCTGATTTATCCTTTTCAGCGCATCCTTATCGTCATGGCGCATGCAGCGGCGCTGATTTTGATGTTCCAGTCGGGTTTCGCCAAAAACCTGTTCAGCCGCTTAGTAGCGGTGGGGCGCATGGCTTTCACCAATTACATTACGCACTCAGTCATCTGTACCCTGTTCTTTTTCGGTTACGGGCTGAATTACTACGCTGCATTTGAATTTTACCAAATCTACTTCGTCGTGCTGGCCATCTGGATTTTTCAGTTGATCGTCAGTCCGATTTGGTTGAAGTACTTTCTGTTTGGCCCAATGGAATGGCTGTGGCGGAGTTTGACATATTGGAAGTTGCAACCGATGCGGCGGTGAGTACCTCGCCACACTACTGGACATTTTTGTACGCCGGAACGCTGTTCCGGCAATGCTTGGCCATTTTCTATGCCGGAACAGCGTACCGGTTTTTCACCCAGGCTTAAAATGTCCAGTAGTGTGGTACCCCGCAGTATTTTCTCTATTTTTTAAATAATAAAACAAGTTTATTAAATGAAAAAAACAACCATATTCTTCGCTTTTTGCCTTTTGGCGAACCTGCTTTTTGCTCAAGGAAAAATAGATAAACAAAA
This sequence comes from Saprospiraceae bacterium, assembly GCA_020847425.1. Classification (GTDB taxonomy): domain Bacteria; phylum Bacteroidota; class Bacteroidia; order Chitinophagales; family Saprospiraceae; genus M3007. Next base: position 19,685 of record JADLCC010000254.1, on the reverse strand, counting down.
CATTGTCATTGGCAAAATTGACAGCGTCCAATCCAACATATTGGGCGAACAAAGAAAAATCTGGGTGCATATACCCGATGGTGACAATCAAAAGTATCCCGTCGTATATGTTTTAGATGGAGATGGACATTTTTCGTCCGTCGTAGGTATGATTCAACAATTGAGTACGGGTGGCAATAACATTTGCCCCAAAATGATTGTGGTGGGCATTACGAACACAGACCGAACCAGAGACTTGACACCGACTCATATCGATACCGACCCTCCTATGATGGACAGTGTCTCGGCAAAAACATCGGGTGGTGGCGAAAACTTTATTGCTTTCATTGAAAAGGAATTGATGCCGCATATCGAGGCAAAATACCCTGCGGCGCCCTATAAAATGCTCATCGGGCATTCTTTCGGCGGCTTGGCGGTGATGCAAACTTTTACACACCATACCGATTTATTTAATGCATATATCTGCATTGACCCAAGTATGTGGTGGGATAAACAAACCCTACTGAAGCAGACCGAAAAAGCCCTGGCAGAAAGGAAATTTGATGGAAAATTCCTGTATCTGGGCATAGCCAATACGTTGGAGGAGGGCATGGACATAAAAAAGGCAGAAAAAGACACTTCTGTCGAATCGAAACATATCCGTTCCATATTGGCATTGCAAGCTGCATTGGAAAAAAACAAAAAAAATGGCTTAAAATATCGCGGTAAATACTATCCTGATGATACCCACGGCTCTGTGCCGCTGATTACCGAATACGATGCCCTGCGCTTTTTCTACGATTTTTTTCCTTTAAAATTTTCCATGAAAGATTTTACGGATTCCACCGGTGCTTTGGCTGATAAATATCAGGCTCACTTTGCCAATTTATCCCAGAAAATGGGCTATTCGATAAAGCCAGACGAAGGAGAAATTAATTATATAGGCTATGATTTTCTAAGCAGAAAATTGTACAAAACAGCGGGTAGCCTTTTCAAACTCAATGTAGAGAATCACCCTGAAAGTTTCAATGTCTATGACTCATATGGCGATTATTTTGCTGCCATAGGCGATCAGGAAAATGCGATAGTCCAATTGAAAAAAGCCTTAGCCATCAAGGAAAACGAAGAGTCGAGGAAAAAATTGACAGCGCTAGAAGGTGCTAAAAAATAGGAGGATGGCCCCACTGTCCCAAAAGGGCTCGGGATGTTGCGAAACTCCCTATTTTCTCAATTCTTAAATGATAAAACAAATTTTTTAAATGAAAAAATTTCATTCATTTTTTCTCATAGCAATCGCTTTTGCCATATCCATTTTCACAATTGCATGCAATAATGCACCGACAAATGATGCTTACTTTGCCAATACTGAGCAAGGTATTCAAACAGGCGGCGTAAAAGTTATCCCTGTCAATACGCCAAAAGGCACTTTTAATGTGTGGACAAAAAAAATTGGCGATGGAAAAATAAAGGTCTTGCTTTTACACGGCGGGCCGGGTTTCACACACGACTATTTTGAATGCTTTGAAAGCTTTCTACCGAAAGAGGGTATCGAATTTTACTATTACGATCAATTGGGTGTTGGCAATTCTGACAACCCGTCCGATACCTCGCTCTGGAACCTTCCCCGTTACGTGGAAGAAGTAGAACAGGTTAGAAAAGGGCTGGGATTGGACAATTTTTATTTATACGGGCATTCTTGGGGCAGTATGCTGATCATGGAATATTTACAGCAACACCAAAGCCATGTAAAAGGGGCCGTACTATCCAATATGACCGCTGGTATAAAAAACTATACCTCGTACGCAGAACAATTGAAACAAAAGTTACTAACTCCACAAGAATTAATAACGTTTGATTCTCTTGACAGGCTACAACGCTATGACGCACCTGAATACCAAAACTTATTAATGAACAGGCTTTATACACAGATTGCCTGCCGAATGCCCGTTGAAAATTGGCCGGAACCCTTGATGAGAGCGTTCAAGAAAGCGAATCATGACATATACATACACATGCAGGGGGTGGACGAATTTCATGTTACCGGTAATTTTAAAGATTGGGAAATGTGGGACAGATTACCCAATATCAAAGTGCCAACACTGGTAATTGGCGGCGTGTATGATGAAATGAATCCGGAAGATATGAAAAGAGAAGGGCATCTTATTCCAAATAGTAGAACGTACTTATGCCCCAATGGAAGCCACCTGAGTATGTATGACGACCAACAAAACTACTTTAAGAGCCTCATTGCATTTTTGAAAGATGTAGAGAACAACAAATTCACACCGGACAAAAAACAATAACATCCCGAATAGCGGACAGTCGGTTCAAAACCAACTGTCCGCTACAACTGCACATTTCAACAATGAAAAAGCAACATTAAAATGAAAAAAGCAAACTTGTTCCTCGCGTTTTGCCTTTTGGCCAACCTTGCTTTTGCCCAGCAAAAAGACTCATCCGGAGAATATATGATCAAGCGGAAGGGCTGATGCTTTTGTCAATCAAAACAACAAGTCAAACTATGAAAAAATTTCTTTTTGCCCTTTTGGCCTTGCTTTTCACCTTCGGTATCGCCCGGGCCCAGGAAAATGGGGTCCAAATGGCCAAAAACGCCGGACGTGCTTTGGCCTTATACGCTGCAGATCCCGCCAATAACAACGCTAAATTGGCGGAAGCCAAACAAAAAATTGACCAGGCATTACAAACACCAGAGGCCCAGGCGCTGGTTTCGGCCTGGCAAACGAAAGGGGAAATCTACAGCACCATATATGAAAAGGATTTGGTGCAAAAACAGTTTAACCCGGAGGCGAAAATGTCCGGCGACAACGACGCCCTGGAATCATACAAAGGCTACGCCAAAGCGCTGGAACTCGCGACGAAGAAATATGAAAAATCCGATGCGTTGAAAGGCCTGACCTCCGTGCAAAGCGGGTTGATCAACATGAGCATTTTTAAATACGAAGCCAGGGAGTATTTCAAGTCCTATGAATCTTCGCTGGCTGCCGTGCAATGCCATGATCTTCTGGTCGCCAACGCCCAAAAAAGCATGATTTCCGATACCGACTTAGCCGACCGCATTTATTTTGCGGGTTATTGTGCCATGCTGGCCAACAGACACATGGAAGCCCTGCAAGCGTTTCAAGACATCCCGCAGCGCGGATACCAGATGAAAGAAGAAGTGTACGAAGCAATGGTCACTTGTAAAACGGAACTGGGCGACGACGCCGGCGCCCTTGCCGTTTTGGCGGAAGGCCGCCGGAAATACCCAGACAACTCGGGGTTACTTTTTATAGAAATCAACCAGTACATGAAAGAAGGCAGGCTCGACGAGTTGACGGGCATCCTGAAAAAAGCCATCGAAAAGGAGCCGGACAACGTCAGCCTGTACATTACCCTCGGCCGTGTGTACGAAGGGCTGCAACAACGCGAAAGAGCGGCTCAAAACACCGAAAAAGCCCAGGAATACTTGCAGTTGGCAGCGGAAAACTATACCGAAGCCGTCCGAAGAGATCCTCAATCACTGGACGCACACTACCAACTCGGCCAGGTTTACTACAATCAGGCAGCCATATTAACGAAGGAATTGACTGAATCCGGCAATACCGATGAGGAAAGATTCCAGGAAGTTATGGCACTGTTCGATCAGGCGCTTCCCAACTTTCAAAAAGCGGAAAGCCTCGATGCCAATGACCTGAACACGCTGACAGCGCTGGCTGAAATCTATACTCGAAAAGAAGATGGCCTTGCTGCCGAGTTTCAAAAACGCCTGAACCGGGTGAAAAACGGCGGCAAAAACACGGCATCGTATTTCAGGTAATTAGGGTGTGTTTGAAAAAAACTCGCCGGGCTGAAAACGCATCTTTTGGAACCTGCCCGGCGTGTCTTTTTCGGGCAATAACCCGCGCTATTCCCCTCAAAAGCACACTTGTTCAGAACCCAAAATCTGCCGTTTTCAACCTCGGCAGCATTTTTCAGACACACCCTGGAGCGGAAATTTTTCCAATCAAAAAAATCAAATTTTATAATGATAAAACAAGTCTGTTACCTGGCATTAGCCGTTGTTCTTTTTAGTTGTAATCACCGCCAACAGGCAGCGACAAAAACAAATGACATCGCCTATTTGCAGGATGTTCCGCCCGCCCGCTTCTGTGGCCCATCGTCTGCCGTATTGAATACGCCACCCGGTTTTGACGGGACACTTGTGCCCCTTTTCGCAGGGCTTACGGAAAATTTTACGTATCCCATCACAACTAAATCCAAAGTCGCTCAAAAGTATTTCGACCAGGGTTTGATCCTTGCATATGGGTTTAACCATGCCGAAGCGGCTCGTTCTTTTAAAGAAGCGACCCGGCAAGACCCGGATTGTGCTTCCTGTTATTGGGGTTTGGCTTATGTGCTCGGACCTAACTATAACTCCACCATGAAAAAGGATGTTTTAGCAGAAGCACAGGAAGCCTTAGCCAATGCGCGATTGCGCGCCGATAAATGCAGCCCAAAAGAAAATGCGTTGATCATTGCGCTCTCCAAACGCTACCCACAAAACACAACGGACGACCCGAAACCTTTTTACATCGCTTATGCAGATGATCTCAAAAAAGTAAGCGAAAAATACCCGGACGACCACGATATTGCTGCTTTGTATGCCGAATCCCTGATGAATTTACACCCCTGGAATTTGTGGCTTAAAACAGGTGAGCCACAACCCTGGACGCCTCAGATCATAGACATCCTGGAAGGTATTTTAAGAAAAAACCCCAGACACGCTCAGGCCGTTCACCTCTATATCCATGCAACCGAAGCCAGTAGTAATCCGGAACGCTGCCTTCCTTATGCGAATACCTTGCGGGCGCTTATACCCGGCAGTGGGCACCTCGTACACATGCCTTCTCACACGTATATCAACACGGGGCATTACCACGAAGGCGTACTGGCTAATGAACGCGCTGTGCAGATAGACAGTCAGTATATAAAGGCTTGCCAGGTAGCAGGTGTTTACCCTTTTGGTTATTACCCCCACAACTGGCATTTTCTCACTGCCTGTGCAGCGCTCGAAGGGCGCAGTAAGAAAGCCCTGGAAGCCAGTCAATTTTTAGCGCAGTATATAGCGGATAAGGGTATTATGGGGCAACCAGACCGTTTGTTTTCACAGACTTTGTATTCAACACCCTGGTTTATCATGGTTAAATTTGGCAAGTGGGATAAAATTTTGACAGAACCCAAACCCAACGATACGCTATTGTATCCATTGTCTGCCTGGACGTATGCGCAAGGCATGGCGTCAGCGGCAAAAGGCAACGTACAGCATGCGCAGAAATGCTTATCCATCCTGAAAGAGTTGGAATTTGATACAACTATTGCCAAAATAGATTTAACAGATAGTTCGAAAGCGACAACCATAGTCGCTATTTCCAGATTGGTACTGGAAGGTGAAATTGCCTACCGGAAGGGCAACCTTCAATCGGCCATCATCCTTCTGCGCAAAGGCGTAGAAACGGAAGATAATTTATATTACGACGAACCGCCTGATTGGCTTTTATCCGTAAGACATAACCTCGGTCGTGTGCTAATTGAAGCAGGTCAGTACGTCGAAGCAGAAAAAGTGTATCGGGCAGATTTGAAAAAATATAAAGAAAATGGCTGGGCACTCATCGGCTTATATCAAGCCTTGTTGAAACAAGGTAAAAAAACGGAAGCACGATTGGTCAGGATGCGATATGAAAAGGCCTGGCAATATGCGGATATACCTTTGACGAATTCTGTTCTGTAGGCGTGTTCTCATGGCAGGGCCGGAGCGTTTAGATGTTTTTAAGCGTTAAAAAATCTATGCCAACAGGTCGGTTACTCCCCAACTTTCAACACCTTTGATCCTTCAATAATTCATTCACCAACAATGACAAAACATACTCAATTCAGCCTCTTTTTCACGGCCCATTTCTGAGTTGCTTGCTCCAGAAAAACGGGGCCTGGAAAACCACCAAATCGACGTTGGAAAATTAGGTTCAAGCCATGATAGAAATACCTGCAAATCACGCCAAAACCACTCCTACCAAATCCCGCCGGGCCGATTCCCCCGAACAGGAAATCATCCGATACATTTCGCAGTTCATGCCCTTGAGCGACGCAGAAGCGGCAGAGGTTGCGAAAACCATCAAGGCCAAATCTTTTAAAAAAGGGACGGTTTTGCTGAAAGAAGGCCAGGTGGCCAAACTCTGCTATTTTGTATTGAAAGGTTGCATCCGGCAGTACTACCTGGTGGATGGCGAGGAAAAAACAACCAATTTTTTTACCGAAGGGCAGCCGGTCACACCCTACGAAGGCACCTTTAAAAAAGTAGCCTCGAAATTTTACCTGTCCTGCGTCGAGGACGTTATCGTGACTGTCGGCTCACCGGAAGACGAGATTGCGTTTTTTGAAAAATTCCCCCACCTCGAACCTGCCAGAAGTATGGCCATCGAGGAGGAACTGGGAAAAAGTATGGACAAATTTTCGTCGTACATCCTGAACGGTCCGGAAGAACGCTATCTCAATTTATTAAAAAACAGGCCCGAACTGCTGGACCGGGTACCACAATACCAACTGGCGAGTTACCTGGGCGTCACACCGGAATCGTTGAGCAGGATTCGAAAGCGGATCATGATAAAATAGGTTATTGGTTATTTGTTGATAAAACGCTTTCTTACCTAAAGTCAATGAATAACCGTTTTGCGGGCCGGACCTTTGCGCTTCAATTTAAAAAAAGCGTAAAATGATACCTACCATGAAAGCAGCCGTTTATACTCAATACGGCGCCCCGGAAGTACTGCAAGTCAAAGAACTGGCAAAACCCAGTCCGAAAAACAACGAAATCCTGATCAAGATCCATGCAACATCGGTCACCTCCGGCGATTGCCGCTTGAGGAAAGCCGATCCTTTTGCCGTGCGGTTTATCTTTGGTTTGTTTAAACCGAAAAAGAACGTGCTGGGCGGCGTTTTGTCCGGCGAAGTCGAAGCAGTCGGCGAAAATGTGACAAAATTCAAAGCGGGTGACGCTGTGTTTGGTTCTTCCTACCCGGATTTCGGCGCCTATGCTGAATACATTTGCCTGCCCGAAAACGGAAAACTGGCTATAAAACCTCAAAATATCAGCCATGAAGAAGCGGCAGCCCTGCCATTTGGCGGTATGACAGCACTACATTTTCTCCAGAAAGCCAATATACAACCCGGACAAAAAGTGCTGGTTTACGGGGCATCTGGAGCAGTTGGCTCGGCGGCGGTGCAGATTGCCAAATACCTGGGCGCTGAAGTGACGGGCGTTTGCAGTACCGGAAATATGGAAATGGTGCGATCCCTCGGCGCCGATCACGTGATCGATTACACCAAAACCGACTTTTCAACAACAGGCGTGCAATACGACGTCGTGTATGAAACGGTTAACAAGGCCTCAGTCGCTTCCTGTATCGCAGCCTTAAAGAAAAACGGAACCCTTGTACTGGGCGCTTCCATGCCGAAGGAAATGCTTCAGGGTACCTGGGCTTCCATGACCAGCGCAGTAAAAGTAATTTCAGGGGTAAGCGACGAAACGGCAGAATCTGTTCATTTCTTAAAAAAAATGACGGAAGAAGGCAAAATGAAGGCAGTGGTGGATAAAATATTTCCTTTGGCGGACATTGCAGCAGCGCATGCCTATGTGGACAAAGGGCATAAAAAAGGGAATGTGGTGGTTGGATTGATTTGAAAACTCAATGACAGCGGAAAAGGATTTTCATTACATTTGTGAACGTATGAATGAAGTCGAATTAAAAAATCAAATAAGACAATTTATTGCAGCCGACAAACTGGATGACGCCATTCAGTTATTGATAGCGCACACCAGCGACAGTGAAAAACTGGATGAAATCATTATCCAGCTCGCCAGGTTCAATAAAATAAAAAGGGAAGAGTCGAATGGAACAATGCCCAATTCGGAAATCAACAACGAACTAAACTTGCTGAGAAACAACCTGTTGTCTTTTACCCGTGCTGAAAACTTCGTGGTGAAACCGCCGCCGAATCCCGTTGAATACAGCCTGAACGACTTCGAGGATAGTTTTGCATTATCGTTTACCAGGGTAAAAGTGGCGGAAGTGTTTTTAGCCAATTTGCAAACAGATAAAGGCATAACCATAACTGCTATTATGGAGCAATCGAACCTCGAAAGCAGAAAATTGATCGTTGACTTTATTAATGAATTAAATAGTATCGGCTTGATCGAAAAGAACAAGCATGAAGAAAAAACGCTTTGGAGGATTAATGATAAAGGCAAAAAAATCCTCGAAAAGCGGATAAAGGGGGGATAAAAAAAGGAGTGTTCCAACAAGTATGGCATACCACGATTGTTGGAACACCCCCCAAATAAGGCTGTACTGTTACTACCTTTTAACGTCTCGAGATAGACGGCTTACAGCACAAGACCATCGAGCTCATTTGGGAAAAAATGAAGGGTGTTGACTCAAAAACTTCAATCCGGATGGGTGGCGGTCTTTCAGGATGCCATTACATACCCATGGGATACAAAGCAGATCAATAAACACGGATGGTCTCATGACTGAAAAAGTTAATTGGTGAACAATAAAGACCATAGGTCTTGTTTCTGATGCCAGAACGACATTAAGTGCATTTAAGTCTGGGATGGTTAACTGTGTAATTCGCATTTAACCAAAGATTAACGATAATCGCCATGTGTTCATCTTATAATATGTCGGGCGAACGAATTTGCAGCAAATAGAATTTCCTCTCACGATCCCAAAATAATAAAGATATTTGTCACAGCCCAATCGGTATGAAACGGGCGATGTGATGCGTACATTCAAATTTTTAGTCCTTTTATTCGGTGGTATTTTTGCCTGGCATGCCTGCAGCGGCCCAGGCAACGAGGCCGTTCCTGACACCATCAGTTACAATTTTCATGTCCGACCCATCCTGTCCGACAAGTGTTTCAAATGCCACGGACCCGATAAAAACCAGTTGAAAGCGGGTTTGCGGCTCGATAACGCCGAAAGCGCATACGCCCCGCTACAGGAAACCAAGGGCGCATTTGCCATCGTGCCGGGCAAACCGGAAGCCTCTGAAGTAATGAAACGGATTACTTCGAAAGACACCAGTTACCAGATGCCGACGCCAGATTCGCACCTGGGCGCATTGACCGAAATCGAAATCAGCATTATTGAAAAATGGATTGCCCAGGGCGCCGTGTATGAAAAACACTGGGCGCTGATGCCGCCGGTCAAAACCGCTTTGCCGCCGGTGAAGGATAAAAAATGGGTCAGCAACGAGATCGATTATTTTACACTGGCTAAAATGACAGAAAAAGGGCTTACTCCGAATGCCGAGGCGAGCCCGGAATATTTGCTCAAACGGGCTACCGTCGACCTCACCGGCCTGCTGCCCACGGAAGCGGAAATGGACGCTTTTCTGGCCGATAACAGTGCCGAGGCCTATGAAAAACTGCTGGACCGCCTGCTCGAAACGCCACAATACGGCGAAAAAATGGCCCTCTACTGGCTGGATATTGCCCGGTACTCCGACAGTTACGGTTACCAGGACGACAACATCCGCACCCAGTGGCCTTACCGCGATTGGGTGATCCATGCGTTTAACAACAATATGCCCTACGACCAGTTTGTTACCTGGCAACTGGCGGGTGACCTGTTGCCGGCTGCGGGCAAGGAACAGATCCTGGCGACGGCTTTTCTGCGCAACCACAAATACACGGAAGAAGGCGGCGTGATCCCCGAGGAATACCGGGTGGAATACGCACTGGACAAGGTAAAAACCTATACCAGAGGTATTTTGGCCCTCACGGTGGAATGCGCACAATGCCACGACCACAAGTACGATCCTGTTTCACAAAAGGATTACTACCAGTTGTTCGGCTTTTTTAATACGTCCAAAGAACCGGGATTTGAAGGGTCCGTCGCGACGTCCAAACCCGCCAAAACGCCGATCCTCACGCTTTCAGACACGGAAGTAAAAGGTATTCTGAATTTTATCAACAAACGAGATACGGGATTATTGACGGTTTCTGTCATGGGCGAACAAGATACCCCGCGCACCACCTATATCCTGAACCGCGGCGCGTACGACAAGCCCGGCGAAGTAGTGCGATCTGCCGCCCTGCAAGCGGTACTGCCCTTCGATACCCTGGTGTATCCGCGCAACCGCCTGGGTTTGGCGCAGTGGACATTCTCCAAAGAAAATCCCCTGACCGCCCGTGTGTTTGTCAACCAACTCTGGCAGGAATTCTTCGGAGCGGGGCTGGTCAAAACCACCGGCGATTTTGGGATGCAGGGCAATTTGCCCACACACCCGGCGCTGCTGGATTGGCTGGCCGCCGATTTTATTGAAAACGGCTGGAATATCAAACGCCTGGTCAAACAAATGCTCCTGTCCGCCACTTACCGCCAGTCCGCAGAAGTTAAGGACCAACACCTGGCCATCGATCCCGATAACCAGTTTCTGGCCCGGTCGCCGCGCCTGCGCCTCAAAGCCGAACTGATCCGCGATATGGTCCTGTCTACCAGCGGGCTACTCGTCAGAACAATCGGCGGCCCAAGTGTGAAGCCCTACCAGCCCAAAGGTTTGTGGGAAAGTGCCACTTCCGGCCGCGGTGAACTACGACTCTATGAACAGGATCGGGACAGCGCATTGTACCGCAGGGGCATGTACACATTTATCAAACTCACCTTGCCGCCGCCATCCATGGCCGTTTTCGACGCCAGCAACCGCGACCAGTGCGAGGTCAAACGCTCCCGCACCAACACGCCTTTGCAGGCTTTCATCATGATGAACGATCCGACGGTGCTGGAGGCTTCCCGGGTATTAGCGCAGCGTTTGCTGACCGCAAACAAGCCTGATGAGGAAAAGATCGCCTCTGCATTTCGCACTATTATTTGCCGGAAAGCCACTCCAAAAGAAATGGGCATTTTGCAGACGTATTACACGGAACAATTGCAACTGTTCCGGGAAAAAAAATTGAACGCCCTGAAAACACTGTCCGTCGGCGAATCGCCGGTTAATAAAACACTCGACCCCGATCAGTCTGCCGCTTTGATGAAAGTGGTCAATACGATTTATAATTTGGAGGAAGCGATTACCAGAGGTTGAGATTGTTGAGCGGTTGAGGAGTTGAGGGTGGTAACTCAAGGCTTTACGTTACCACCCTCAACCTCTCAACTCCTCAACAATCTCAACCTTTTCAAGCCATCTACCACGCGCAATGTCACCTATCATGGAAAAAGAACTACTCGAACATGGTTTGCACCTGAACCGCCGCAAGTTTTTGTCACAACTCAGTCTGGGGCTGGGCAGTATCGCCCTGGGCTCGCTGTTGATACCCGACCTTTTTTCCGGCGGCGATGAAGAATTGATCATGGCTGGATTGCCACATTTTGCGCCGAAAGCCAAACGCGTGATCTATTTGTTCCAGAACGGCGCGCCCTCCCAACTCGATTTGTTCGATCACAAACCCAAATTGCGGGAAATGCAGGGCATGGACCTGCCCGATTCCATCCGCAACGGGCAGCGCCTCACGGGCATGACCTCCGAACAAAAATCGTTTCCACTGGCCGGTTCCAAGTTCGCATTCCAGCAATACGGGCAACACGGTGCCTGGCTCAGCGAATTGATGCCCCACACATCCAAAGTGGTGGACGATTTGTGTTTCATCAAAACCATGTACACCGAAGCCATCAACCACGACCCGGCGCTGACTTTTTTCCAAACCGGCGCGCAGGTGGGCAACCGGCCCAGCATGGGCGCCTGGCTGAGTTACGGCCTGGGCAGCGAAAACAAAAACCTGCCCGCTTTTTGTGTCCTGCTTTCCAAAGGAAAAGGCAACAGCCAGGGGGTTTATTCCAAATTGTGGACCAACGGTTTCCTGGATTCCAGGCACCAGGGCGTGCAGTTCAGCAACGGTGAAAACCCGGTGCTGTACCTCAACAACCCGGAAGCCATCGACAATGCCGACCGGCGGCGGATGCTCGATCGGGTGGCCGGACTGAACGAGGAAAACTTTAAAACCTTCGGCGATCCGGAAATCAATACGAAAATACAGCAGTATGAAATGGCGTACCGGATGCAGACGGCCATCCCGGAAGTGACCGATGTCAGCCGGGAGCCGGAAAGTATTGTCAAGTTGTACGGCCCGGAATGCCTGTTGCCGGGCACCTATGCGGCCAACTGCCTGCTGGCGCGCAAACTATCCGAAAGCGGCGTGCGCTTCGTGCAGTTGTACCACCAGGGCTGGGATGCGCACGACAACCTGCCGCAGCAGATTGCCGGCCAGTGCCTGGACACCGACCAGGCTTCGGCTGCGCTGATCACGGATTTGAAACAACGCGGACTGCTGGATGAAACCCTTGTGATCTGGGGCGGGGAATTCGGACGCACCAACTACTGCCAGGGCACTTTGACCCCGACCAACTACGGCCGCGACCACCACCCGCGCTGCTTCACGATCTGGATGGCCGGCGGCGGCGTCAAACCCGGCGTGTACGGTGAAACGGACGAATTCGGCTACAACATTGCTTCCAATCCGGTGCATGTACACGATTTTCAGGCCACCGCGCTGCACCTGCTCGGACTCGACCACGAAAAACTGGTGTACAAACACCTCGGGCGGCGGTACCGGCTGACGGATGTGTCGGGGAAAGTGGTGCGTGGCTTGATAACTTAGCGATGAGGTGACATCTGCGAGGTACGAGCAGGTGTTATCTCATCGCGGAAGTGCAATCGAGATTTCATCTGCGAGGTACGAGCAGGTATTCTCTCATCGCGGAAACGCTACCGTTCCGAGATGTCACTTACTCGTTCCTCGCAAATGACACCGCTCCACTGATCGCTCGATTGTGCTCAACCCTCAACATACTCAACCACTCAACATTTACGAATATCCCATGCGCAGAAGAGACTTCCTACACCACACCCCCCTCGGCCTCGCAGGCGCCCTGTACCTACCCAAACTATTGAAACAGAACGATATGATTCTAGGACACAACCAAAAACGATACTGCCTCGATACCAAATGGAGCCAGGCAGATGTCAGCAAGTATCCCGTCAAGGACTGCCACGAAATGGTGCAGGACCAGAAAGGGCGCATCCTGCTGCTGACCAATGAAACGCACAACAACGTCCTGATTTACGACAAAAACGGCAAACTGCTGGATTCCTGGGGCATGGAATACCCGGGCGGCCACGGCTTTACCCTGTTCAACGAAAACGGTACCGACGTGCTGTTCATTTGCGACACCGCCCGGCACCAGGTCATCAAAACGAACATCGACGGAAAGGTGTTGCTGACAATCGATTATCCGAAAGAAACAGGGATGTACGAAAAACCGGAGGAGTTCATTCCTACGGAAACGACCATCGCGCCCAACGGCGATATTTACGTGGCCGACGGATACGGCAAGGACTTTATCATTCAATACGACGCACAGGGGCGTTACATCCGCCATTTCGGCGGGCGTGGAGATGGTCCTGAACATTTGCTGAATGCGCACGGCGTGTGTGTGGATGCGCGGGACAAGGACAATCCCTGTCTGCTCGTTTGCTCGCGCCAGCAAAATGCGTTCAAACGTTTCGATTTTGAAGGCAAGTACCTGAGTACCATCGAGTTGCCGGGCGCCTGGGTTTGCCGCCCCGTCATCAAAGGCGAGTTTCTGTATGCCGCCGTCCTGCAATCGAGCAGCCAGTTGTGGAAACAATCCGGTTTTGTAACCATCCTGGACCGCCAGAACAAGGTAGTTTCCAACCTCGCCGGCACCGAGCCGACTTATACCGACGGTCGGCTGAATGAAATGAGCCAAACCGACAAAGTGTTCATCTACCCGCACGATGTTTGTGTCGACGATGAAGAAAACCTGTACGTAGCCCAGTGGAATTCCGGGAAAGCCTATCCCTACAAATTAGAACCCGTCGTTTGAAACAGATACGCTGGAACAACATTTTTTACAACACCTGCCTGGCCTGCAACAGCATGCTGTTGTTTCTGGCCCTGTTCGGTGCGCAGATGCAAGTGCCTGCCTGGCTGCAGGTGACCGGGCGCATGCACCCCATGCTCCTCCATTTTCCCATCGTGCTGCTGGTACTGGCGGTGGTGTGGGAAACGGCCGTACCCGCAAAAGACAATCCTTTGTACCGGCAGACAGGCAATGCCTTGCTGCTGGCTTCGGCGCTTAGTGCAGCCCTGTCGGCTTTAATGGGACTTTTTTTATCCAACGAAGGCGGTTACGAGGAACAAACATTGCTTTGGCACAAATGGAGCGGCGTGGCCACCGCTTTCATCACATTTGCCTGGTATATTTTCCGGGAAAGGGTTCGGCAATCGAAAATGCGCGGTGGGCTGACAGCCGCCCTGGCTGTGGCCGTTGTGACCCTGGCCGGTCACCTCGGCGCCACCCTCACACACGGCGACAACTACCTGTTGCAACCCGTTTTTTCAGGCAAAACAGGTCCGCAAATCACCCTGGAAGACGCGCTGGTTTTCCGGGACCTGGTGCGCCCGGTACTGGAGGCCAAATGTATGTCCTGCCACAATGCGCGCAAATCGAAAGGCGACCTGGTCATGGAAACCGAAGCGTCACTGCTGAAAGGGGGCAAAAACGGCGTATTGTGGGACAGCACGGCAGAACAGTTCGGCCGCATGATGCAGCGCATCCATTTGCCCATTGCCGAAAAAGAGCACATGCCGCCGCAGGGCAAAACGCAACTGACGGAAGATGAAATCCGTATCCTGTACTTCTGGATCAAAAGCGGCGCGAGTTTCACCCAAAAAATCGTTGATTTACCCGAAAACGACAGCCTGAGGATACTGGCAGCGGGGCGTTTTCAGCCGCTGGAAATGGAACAATATTCTTTTCCGGCAGCCGATGAAAGCACCATCCGGAACCTGAACAACGACTACCGGGTCGTACACCCGCTGGCGCTGCAATCCCCCGCGCTGGCGGTCGATTTTTTCGGCATAGCGGCTTTTAAAAGTGAATACCTGCAGGAGTTGAAAGGCATCAAAGAACAGGTCGTGCAACTCAACCTGAACAAAATGCCCGTGCAGGACGCCGACCTGAAAACCATTGCTACATTCCCCAATCTCCGCAAACTCAACCTGTCCGCCACAGCCATAACAGGCGCCACATTAGGCGAATTAAAACCCCTGAAGGCCTTGCGGCAGTTGTCGCTGTCCAATACGGCTGTGAAAGCAGCAGACCTGGAAGTGCTCAGCGAATTGCCCGATTTATCCGTGCTGTTCCTCTGGAACACAGGCGTCACGGAGTCCGAATTAACAGCCCTGCAACAGCGATTTCCCCATATCCGTTTCGAATCCGGTTTTAGCGGCAAGGACGTTGTTGCCAAACTCAATGCGGCCGTCATTGAGGGCGATGCGGACGTGTTCGACATCAGCACCAAAGTGCGCCTGAAGAACTACATCAAAGGCGCTGTGGTGCGCTACACCCTGGATGGCAGCGTCCCGGACAGCTTGCGTTCGCCCATCAGCACCGGCGACAGCATTACCATCGACAAAACCTGCCTGCTGAGCACCAAAACCTTTTTGCCGGGCTGGGTCAGTAGCGAAGTGGCTACCCGGAATTTTTACAAAGCCGGCCTGATTCCCGACTCCATCGCGCTGATTTACCCGCCCAACCCGCAATACAGGGCGGAAGGACCTAAAACGCTGATCAATAAAGTAATCGGCGATACCGAATTCAAAACCAACAACCGATGGCTGGGTTACCGGGAAACGAACCTGGAATGCCTCCTGTTTTTTAAGGAGCCCACTACCCTATCCTCCGTTTACGTCAGCACGCTGGCGCATATCGGCAGTTATATCATGCCACCCGCCGAAATCCAGGTATGGGGTGGCACCCATACAAACAACCTGGTTTTACTTGAAAAAATACGCCCGGAACAACCCACCAAACTGGCGAAATACCGTGTCGGTTATTCCTGCGATTTTAAAGTGCAAAAAATGAAAGTGCTGAAAATCGTGTTGAAGCCGGTGAAAAAACTGCCCCCCTGGCACCCCCAAAAAGGGGAACCCGGCTGGGTGTTTATGGACGAGGTATTTTTGAATTGATTTCTTTCGCTAACCAGGGCACTAAACCCATTTCCTTATGTACATCATTAGTAGTTATCCGATTGCCGTACTTTTTTGTGTCATCACCATGCTCTGCTGGGGCTCCTGGGCGAACACTCAAAAACTGTCCAGTAAAAAATGGCCTTTCCAATTGTTTTATTGGGACTATTCCCTGGGTATTCTGCTCATCACCCTGCTGCTGGCTTTTACACTGGGCTCTACCGGGCAGGAAGGCAGAAGTTTTATCACCGACCTCCGGCAGGCGGAATGGAAACACCTGAGCGATGCCCTGATCGGTGGAGTCATTTTCAACTTCGCTAACTTACTGTTGGTCATTGCCATCGACATTGCGGGGATGGCTATTGCTTTCCCGATCGGCATCGGTATTGCATTGGTGCTGGGTGTCATCACCAATTACCTGGACCATCCCGAAGGGGACGCTGTTATGCTTTTTTCCGGCGTATTGCTGATTGCCGTGGCCATCATCATAGACGCTGTTGTTTATAAAAACCTGCCGAAAAAAGGCAGTCAGACTACCTGGAAAGGCATTCTCATTTCCTTGCTGGCTGGTATTGCCATGGGCTTTTTCTACAAATTCGTGGCACAATCCATGTCCTCCGATTTTGTTACGCCCGAAACAGGCAAACTAACGCCCTACACGGCATTGGTTATTTTCTCCATAGGATTACTGCTCTCCAATCTTGTATTTAACACCCTCAACATGTACAAACCGCTGACGGGGACGCCGGTCGAATACAAAGATTACCTTGTATTGGGTTCGCCGAAATTGCATTTGATCGGGCTCCTGGGCGGTGCGATCTGGGGAATCGGCATGTCCTTCAGCATCATAGCATCGGAACAGGCCGGCCCGGCCATCGCTTACGGACTTGGGCAGGGCGCAACGATGGTAGCGGCCTTCTGGGGCGTATTTATCTGGAAAGAATTCAAGGAACTGCCGACTTCCAAAAACTGGCTCATCACGCTGATGTTCATTTGTTTTATCCTGGGCCTGGGTCTGATCATTTATTCGAAAGTTGCTTGATATGGAAAACTATGATTTGGTTGTTATCGGTAGTTCAAATATGGATTTGGTGATTACCCTGCCCAGAATCCCTGCGGTAGGAGAAACCATATTGGGCGGAAAATCAAGTATGATTTTTGGCGGAAAAGGCGCCAACCAGGCCGTTGCCGCGGTGCGTTCCGGCGCGCGTGTCGCTTTTATTACTAAACTGGGAAACGACATTTTCGGGGAGAACATGAAAGCGCACTTTAACAAGGAGGGTTTATCTCCCGAATATATCCTGACCGATGCAACGGAGCCCACCGGCATCGCCCAAATCTTTGTGTCCGCCAAAGGTGAAAATTCGATCGCTGTTGCCCCAGGCGCTAACATGAATCTGATGCCCGCAGATATCCATTCCTTTGAAAAGGTCATCACGCAGGCAAAAGTGGTGCTCCTGCAATTGGAAATACCCCTGGAAACAGTGGCGTTTATTGCCGGACTTGCTGCTGCAAATAAGGTTAAAGTCATTTTGAACCCAGCGCCCGCCCAGGCCCTGAGCAATGAATTGCTGAAAAATACCTGGCTGCTTACCCCAAATGAAACGGAGGCCGGACTTTTAACCGGCATACAAGTAACCGACCTTGCTTCCGCTGAAAAGGCCGGCGCATCGCTACTTGAAAAAGGCGTTCAACATGTGATCATCACCCTGGGTGAAAACGGGAGCCTGCTGTGCAATGAACATGGTTTTCAGCATTTTGATGCATTTCAGGTCAAGGCCGTAGACACTACTGCCGCCGGCGATGTTTTTAATGGCGCACTGGCCGTGGCTATTACCAACGATAAAGGCTTTGAAGAAGGTATCCCCTTCGGGAGCGCCGCCGCTGCCATTTCAGTCACCCGCAGCGGGGCCCAAACCTCTATTCCTAATCGCTCTGAAGTGGATGCGTTTTTATCTTTGTAACAACATGGTAGATATTGAAACATTCAGAAACCTGGCGCTGTCGTTCCCGGGAACGATGGAACAACCGCACTTCGACAGGGCGGCATTTAAAGTGACCGGAAAAAGGATTTTTACAACGCTGCACGAATCAAGCCAAACGGTCAACGTAAAACTCCCAATAGCGGATCAACCCGTTTTTTGCACTTATGAAGATGCCGGGGCCGTGTATCCGGTTCCCAACAAGTTCGGGTTGCAGGGCTGGACAACTTTTGAGTTGACGCGGGTTTCGGAAGAATGGCTGGCTGAGGCGTTGCACGCTGCATATATGGAGGTGGTGGAGAAGCAAGTGAAAAAGTAGAAAGGAATCGACCACTACATTGGACATTTTGTGCCTGAGTGAAAAAACCTGTCCGCCGGAACGCTGTTCCGGCAATGCATTGCCATTTCCGATGCCGGAACAGCGTTCCGGCTTACACAAAATGTCCGGTAGTGCGGGAATCGACTAATTCCAGCAAAAAGATGCGCTGAAAAAGTTCTTTGTACAGGATAATCAGTTGAATATTACCAAAAAATAGTGTTGCCATGCAGGCGTACAAAATTGGTTTAGGCTAATTTTTTTACAAATGCTTGATCTTCAACACTAATAACCAATAACTACTAATACGAAGCATGGGTATAAACAAATCAAAATCGCCATGAGTTAATTGAATTTGCCCCAACCTGAGTGTCATCCTGAGCGTAGCGAAGGATCTGGCCAAGAAAGAGTGCAGATTTCGCTTTTCATGCTTGGGCAGATCCTTCGCTACGCTCAGGATGACACCCGGGTTGGGGCAGTTTTTACCATGTTTTGGCGATTTTGATTTGTTTTTACCCATGTTTCGCATTAATAACGGATCACTACATATGAAAATATCCCTTTTCAATACACTTTTCCTGCTTTTGGGTTTGTCCCACCTGCACAGCCAAACCTCCGTCACTTTTCGCGTGAACATGAGCGCCGAAACAGTGGCAGCCAGCGGCGTACACATTGCCGGCTCGTTCCAGTCGGCCGCCGGACTGGGCGCCAACTGGAGTCCCGGCGCTACTGCGGTGCCGGATGTGAACGGCGACCACATTTACGAACTTGCCGTTTCCCTGCCGCCGGGCACGTACGAATACAAGTTTATCAACGGAAATGCCTGGGGAATGGACGAAAACCCGCCTTCCGATTGCTCCATCGGCAATACGAACAACCGCGAAGTGACCGTTCAGAATGTAGCGCTTGTGCTGCCCGCGCATCCCTTCAACGGCTGCATCACCACCTTGCGCCTTGCCGTCAACATGTCGAATCAAACGGTTTCGCCCGAAGGCGTTCATGTGATGGGCAATTTTCAGCAGGCGGCCGGTTTTGCACAAAACTGGGACCCCGCTTCCACGGCCATGCAGGATCTGAATGGCGACGGCACCTATGAACTGGATCTGACCATGCCGTACGGCAACTACCAATACGTGTTTGTCAACGGAAATGCCCTGGCAAATGCGGAGACATTAACCGGCAGTTGCAGCGAACCAGGCGACAACGGCTTGCAGGTCAGAAAAGTAAACTTTGATGCAGATACAGAGGCGCCGGCGGTTTTTTGTTTCAATACCTGCGACAACTGTCCTTCTTCGGCAGTGTACCATTATAACACGGAATG
>JADLCC010000253.1 GCA_020847425.1 Saprospiraceae bacterium | reverse complement strand
CGTGAGTGGCATCCAGTTAGAAGTTAATTGATAACATTCTTCTAACTGGATGCCACTCACGACTCACGACTCACTACTCACGTCTCTCCCCATCCTCATATCCAATTATTTAATATACAATTGTAGTATAAGTCAAGAAAATCCTGCGCTCCCGCCATGGTACTTTTGATCGAACAATTTTGTAGCCATCATCAATAAATACCATGAAAAAGAGACACATTTATCTGTTGATCACCCTTTTGTACGCATGTGAATTGTCTGCGCAACAAAACGTGCAACCACAACCGAATACCCGCAAAAACAGTATCTATTTTCAGGTGACTTATTTAGGACTTCGGGGAAAGCCAGGTGCCAGCATTGGACCTTTTACTGATAATGGAAGCGATACTCCGTTTGGCGGGTACGGATTTGCGGCCATCAGTTATGAGCGCTTATGTATTCAACAACAGCATTTTATGGCAAGCCTGGCCGCAGGATTTACACCGCCCATCAATGACGAGGTGAAATTTGCCTATCACATCGGTCCCAAACTTTATTTTGGTGAAGGTCGCCACTGGCTTTCCCTGGATGTGCGCTATTGCGGTATTTTCAGCAAACATGCCCGCTCCTCTATTCCTAAAGGGCAGGTCGAATCACTTACTTCGTATGGCAGATATGCCGGACTCGGTTACTACCTGAGGGGCAGGCGTGGTTTTTATTTGAATCCTTCACTGATCCTTTGCCAGGACAATTATGATCGAAACAAACTTAATTTGTACGGCGGACTGAACATGTGCGTGGGGTATAGTTTTTAATCGTGAGACGTGAAACGTGAGTCGTGAGTGGCATTCAGTTAGAAGAATATTGAGCACATTCTTCTAACTGAATGCCACTCACGTCTCACGATTCACGACTCACGTCTCACAACTCACTATTCCACTACCTTAAACGTCGTTCTCCGATTCGTCTGGTGTTCGCTTTCCGTACACTTCACACAGGCGCAATCTGCGGCGGGTTGCGTTTCTCCGTAACCTAAAGCCCCGAGCCTTTCCGGGTCTATTCCTTTGGTAATCAGGTAATTGACGGCACTTTCTGCGCGGCGCTGCGAGAGGGTAGTGTTGTAGGAGTCGTTGCCGCGGCAGTCGGTATGGCTGCCGAGTTGGATACGGATCGTAGGATTTTGCCGCAGCACTTCAGCCAGGCGATTGAGCGTCGGTTCGGCGTCGGGGCGGATGTCCCATTTATCATAGTCGTAGTAGATATTTTCCAAAACGATTTCGCGGTCGCGGTAAATTTTATCCAGCACGATTTCCAGTTCATAGGTCTGGACCGGGTTGGCGGGGTCTTTGGCCATGCCTTTGGTGCTGAATTTGGCGGAATTGGACAGGTAACCCGTCAGGGCTGCATTGAACTGGTAATCCGTATTTTCCGTGAGTTCCAGTTTGTAATAGCCGTCGTCTTTGACGGTGATGGTTTGCGGTTTTTTGCCGGCATCAATTTTTACGCTGGCGCCGGGCAGCGGCCGCCGGCCCAGCACCTTACTGTTCGGATCGGCGGGGTCGGTCAGGATTTTTTCCAGAATATACACTTCCAGCACCATTTTATACACGATCGACTTTTTATCGACGGTATCGACTTTGGGTGGTTTGGGCGGCGGCACTTTTTGGTCGAAACGGAAAATATCGTCGCCGCCGCGCGCGGTTTCTTCGGAGCGGTTGGAGGTAAAAAAGCCGCTGCGGATCAGGTCGCCGGGCTGGCGGGCCGCCGCGTTTTTACCCGGACTCATAGCAAGGCCGAAATCGTCGGCGCCGCTGTTGACAGGCGCTTTCAGGTTGATCGGCGGCGCCCAGGTATTGCGTTCGAGTTTGTAGGTCCGGAAAATATCGAGTCCGCCCATGCCTGTGAGTCCATCGGTTGCGAAGTACAGCGTATCGGCATCGAAAGAAGGAAAAACCTCATTGCCGGGTGTGTTGATGGCGCGGGTGAGTAGTTTGGGCTCGTCCCAGCCGCTTTCTGATTTGCTGCTGCGGGGCATAGCATACAGGTCGAAACCGCCCCAGCCTTCAGGGTCGTTGCTGGCGAAATACAAAGTACTGCCATCCGTGCTGAGTGCCGGGTGCAGGTAGTTGATTTTCTCCTTCTGAAAGGGTAGGGGAACGGGCGTGCTCCAGCCGCCTTCGTCGCCATTTCGGTTAGCGGTATAAATTTTATTGTAGGCGTCATCGCCTTTGTATGCGCCGACGGCCCGTACAAAAAAGACCTCAGTGCCTGTTTTATCGAAACAGGGCGTGGCCTCGTTGTTTTCCGTATTTAATTGATTGTCAAAAACTTGTGGGCTGGCATTGTTCGGATCGACAATAAAAATATCCATAAAGTGATTACCCGTCCAGTTGTATTTTTCCTCACCGGTGCTCATGCTCCGGTCGCTGCTGAACACTAGGCGGCCGTCGGGGAACAGCAGCGGGGCAAAATCATTTTGCGTGCTGTTGAATGAAGTGGTCTGCACCGACCAGCCGTTGGTGGGCAGTTCCTTGAGCCAGCCTTCTGCCACCGTACAGGCCGTTATTTCCTTGCGGTATTCATAGGGCGAGCCGATTTCGATGCCCAGGTTTTTGAATGCTTCTCGCGCTTCGGTGTAGCGCTCCATTTTTTTCAGCGCGAAGGCATATGCTTTGAGCGCTTCGGCGCCGCCGTTGTTGTCGTAGGCCGTTTTGAACCATTGCAGGGATTTTTCATCACGGCCGGTGCGGCGAAACGCGTCACCCAGCAGGTAGGCGATCTGGCCTTTTTCATTGCGTGTTTTGGCGCGGGCAAATTCCTTTTCCAGCATGGGGGTGGCTACGGCAAACTGTTTGCGTTCGTACGCCGTTCTGCCGTCCTTGATTTTCAGGGTATAGGTGCAGGCGGCGAAGAACAGCAATGCAAGAAATCCGACAGTTGTTTTTGTGTACATAGGTATATTTTGAGTATTGGCCAGTAGTGTGCTGTGCTAATCTTCCGATAAATGTAGAGATGTTCTTTGGTCTTAAACGGTTGTTCGGGGCATTAATTTTGAGACAAAGCCGCACTTTTTCGTCATAAATGCGCTTTTGTCGCCGGGGGCAAAAAATGCACGTACGATTTTTGGTCTTTCGGCGTTTTTCATCCGCAAATAAATGACTTATCCATTTCCTAACTTTTTTATGATACTAAGAAATCTGTTTTCCGCTGTTCTTATTGCTACCCTCTTTGCAACCAACCTTTTTGCACAAGATGGTAAAACAAAGTTACAGCCCACTCCTCCCAAACAAGGAAAAGAAAAAACGGTTTTGACGCCTAAAATGGCGCCGGAAACCGCCGACGGGGTTGAAAACCTGGATTTCGATGCATTCAAACCCAAGGGGATCGACACGCTCGTCGCACCGACCGTTATTGCTTTCGGTTCCTGCAACAAGATGGATAAACCGCAGACCATGTGGGAACATGTAGCGGCCAATAACCCCAATCTCTGGATATGGCTGGGCGATATCATTTACGCCGACACCACCGACATGAAGGCCCTGGCGGCCCATTACAAGCGCCTCAAAACCAACCCGGAGTACAAAAAACTGCGCGCCAAAGCACAGATTATCGGCGTGTACGACGACCATGATTTCGGAAAAAATGACAGCGACCGATACCTGACAACCAAAAAAGCATCGAAAAAATGCCTGATGGATTTTCTGGACGTGCCGGGTAATAACCCGCTCCGCAAACGCGAAGGCGCTTATCAATCCTATACTTTCGGCAAAGGCGGCCAGCGCATCAAAGTCATTGTAATGGATACGCGTTATTTCCGCGATTCACTCTCTCCCGACCCAACCAAACAACGCCGCTACATTCCGAATATGGAAGGTGATGTCCTGGGTGAAGCCCAATGGCGCTGGCTGGAGCACGAATTGAAAAGCAGCACCGCCAACCTCACCCTGCTATGTTCCAGTATTCAGGTACTTGCTGACGAACACGGGTACGAGAAATGGGGCAATTTCCCCAACGCTCGCAAACGTATGTTGACCCTGATCGCCAAAACGCAACCCAAAAACCTGATCATTCTTTCCGGCGACCGGCACATGGCGGAAATTTCCAAAATGGACCTGCAGGGATTACCTTACCCCTTGTACGATTTCACCTCCAGCGGCCTGACACATATCCGCAGCGGCCTCGTCGAAACCAATAAACTGCGGGTGGGCGATATGATTGTGAAGAAAAATTTCGGTGTGCTCAAAATCCGCTGGGAAGGCGAACACCCTATTGTAGCCATGCAGGTACGGGGCCAGCAAAATGAATTGTTTGAGGAGGTGGTGGTTAAGTATTAGGGTTTAGTGTATGGTGTTTAGTGTTTAGGGCGCTTCGGGCTTGGCAGTAGTTGGAATTTTGGTCGAATTTTCGGGCTCGGCAACTGTGTCGACGTGTGAAAGTCGACCAACACACCCTCTGGGTTAAGTTCCCATCCCAAGGGCAACGCGCCCTAAACACTAAACACCAAACACCATACACTAAAAACGGAGCAAATGGCTACTTTTGCCTCCCTATGGAATTCCTGAAACAACATATAGAAGCGCTCATTTTCGCTTCACCGCAAGCCATCGCACTGGAAGACCTCAAATCCGTGCTCGACGAAAGCATGCAAAACGAGGTAGCCCTCAGCGATATCCAGACCCTCATTGCCCAGACGCAGGAGCAATACCGGCAGGAGCATTATGCTTTTGAACTGGTGGAGATTGCCGGTGGATACCAGTTCCTGACCAAAGGGGCTTTCCACAACACCGTGGCCATTCACCTGAAGCAAACCACGAAAAAACGCCTTTCGCAAGCCGCCCTGGAAACACTTGCGCTGATTGCTTACAAACAGCCGGTCATCAAGTCCGAACTGGAAGAGATCCGCGGCGTGAGCTGCGATTACGCCCTTCAAAAACTTTTGGAAAAAGAACTTGTTTTTATTGCCGGACGGAGCGAAGGTCCCGGCCGACCATTGTTGTACGGTACCACTGAAAAGTTTATGGACTACCTGGGTATCAATAATTTACAAGACCTCCCGAAGCCAAAAGATTTTAAAGAAGTTGAAAATACCGTCGGAGAAACCCCAACTTTGGAAGAATCTTGAACCTCTCACTTCTCTCATCCTCTCACTTCTCTCACCTCTCTCACTTCTCTGTAACATGGAACTTGTAAATCGTGTAGCCGGGAGCGGCCTTGTAACTATCGACCTGGAAGAATTTTATCCGGAAGGAGAGGTCGTAGCCTTCGACCTGAAGAAATACCTGTTTATGGAGTTGATCCTGAAGGAGAAAGATTTCAGGGAAGCGCTCAATAACCTCGATTGGGAGCAATACCGGGGAAAAAACCTCGCGGTGTTTTGTTCTGCCGACGCTATTATACCCATGTGGGCCTATATGCTCGTGGCTACTCACGCTGCGCCTTACGTCCGTGATATGGCGCAAACAACGCCGGAGCAATTCGTGGAAACTGCTTTTTTGAAACAACTCAACCGGCTCGATTGGAGTGCATACGAAGGCAAACGCCTGGTGATTAAAGGTTGCAGCGACAAACCTGTACCACCGGCCGCTTACCTTGAAATTACCCGTATTCTGCAGCCCCTTGCACTCAGTATCATGTTTGGAGAACCCTGTTCAACGGTTCCGGTCTTCAAAAAAGCCAAAGTGGAAGCAGTTTAGGTATAGATGCGGTGATTTTTTAGATTTTCCTGTTGGTTGGAAGTTTCTTCTATTTTCCAACCGAAAAACCTCCAGCGACCTGCCTTTTTAAAAAGTATTTATGAAAAAATTCGCCGCTTCCATCCTGCTACTGCTTGTATCTACCACCCTGTTTGCTCAAAAAGCAAAGGTCAAACCGAATGCTGTAAGCAGCCCGGAATCTGTGCCGCTTATTTCGGAACCGCTGATGGCATCCCTTTCCTGGCGCAATATCGGCCCCTTTCGCGGAGGCCGTTCTGCGGCGGTCACGGGCGTAGCCGGCAAACCCAACCTGTTTTATTTCGGCGCTACCGGTGGCGGCGTCTGGCGCACCCAGGACGGCGGACGTACCTGGGAAAACATCTCCGATGGTTATTTTGGCGGCAGCATCGGCGCGATCGAGGTTGCTCCGTCTGACAACAATGTCATTTATGTGGGTGGAGGAGAAGTGACGGTTCGGGGCAATGTAGCCTATGGCAGCGGCATGTGGAAAACAGAGGACGCGGGCCGCAGCTGGAAAAGCATCGGTTTGAAATCCAGCCGGCATATTCCGCGCATTCGGATACACCCGCAAAACCACGACCTGGTGTATGCGGCAGTGCTGGGCGATTTATTCAAACCCAGCGAAGAACGCGGCATTTACCGCAGCAAAGACGGCGGTATGAGTTGGCAATGCGTGCATTTTGTCAACAACAATACCGGCGCCGTCGACCTGTGCATGGACCCCACCAACCCTCGTATCCTGTACGCCAGTTTCTGGAAAGTGCGTCGCACGCCTTATGACCTGAGCAGCGGTGGACAGGGCAGCGGCCTTTGGAAAAGCACAGACGGTGGCGATACCTGGAAAGAATTGAACAGCATGGAAGGTTTTCCGAAAGATACCATCGGGATCATCGGCGTCACGGTGAGCGCCGTTCGACCCGACCGCGTCTGGGCAATGGTAGAAAGCCAGAGTGGCGGTTTGTTCCGCTCCGACGACGGCGGCAAAAAATGGGTGAAAGTAAATGAAGACCGCTCCTTGCGCCAGCGCGCATGGTACTACACCCGGGTGTATGCCGACACCAAAGATGAAGAGGTGGTGTATGTGATGAATGTCGCATACCACAAAAGCAAGGACGGCGGCAAAACGTTCACTTCGAAAAATGCCCCGCACGGTGATCACCACGACCTGTGGATAGCACCCGAAGACCCCCGGCGGATGATTATCGGCGACGACGGCGGCGCTCAGATCAGTTACGATGGTGGCGAAACCTGGAGCACTTATAATAACCAGCCGACTGCCCAGTTCTACCGTGTCACCACGGACAATCA
Organism: Saprospiraceae bacterium; assembly: GCA_020847425.1. Classification (GTDB taxonomy): domain Bacteria; phylum Bacteroidota; class Bacteroidia; order Chitinophagales; family Saprospiraceae; genus M3007. Next base: position 6,061 of record JADLCC010000253.1, on the reverse strand, counting down.
TTTTCCTTTCCGCATTTATGCTGCCCAGCAGGATAACACCAGCATCCGTATCAGCCACCGCAGCGAGGGATCGGCTATTACGGATCGCGATTTTGAACCCACAGCCGGTGGCGAAAGCAGCCATCTCGCCGTGGATCCCCTCAATCCGGATATTGTCTACGGTGGCGAATACCACGGCTTTTTGAGCCGCATGGATCATAAAAACCGAAGTAACCGGCCGATCAATGTCTGGCCGGAAGACAATATGGGTCACGGTGCAGAGGATGCCAAATACCGTTTCCAATGGAATTTTCCTGTTTTCTTCAGCCCGCACGATCCCAAAAAACTGTACGCTGCTTCCAATCATCTGCACGTAACGACCAACGAAGGGCAAAGCTGGCAAACCATCAGTCCCGATCTGACTACGAACGACAAAACCCGTCAGAAATCGTCGGGCGGGCCAATCACGCAGGACAATACGAGTGTTGAATACTACTGTACCATTTTTGCGGCTGCCGAAAGTCCCCGGGTAAAGGATTTACTGTGGACGGGGTCCGACGATGGACTGGTGCATATCAGCCGAGATGGCGGTGGGACCTGGACGAATGTTACCCCTCCCGATTTGCCTAAATGGACGATGGTTAATTCCCTGGAAGCCGATCCGCACAGCGACGGCGGGTGTTACCTGGCCTGTACGGGTTACAAATCCGGCGACTACCGCCCTTACCTGTACCACACAAAAGACTACGGCAAAACCTGGGCAAAAATTACCAATGGTATTGATAACGAGCACTTTACAAGGGTAGTTCGCGCAGATCCCAAACACGCGGGTATACTCTATGCCGGCACCGAAGAAGGGATGTACATCAGTTTTACCAATGGCAGGCAATGGCAGAAATTTCAACTCAATCTGCCCATCGTGCCCATCACGGACCTGACCATTCGCGACAACCACCTTATTGCCGCCACGCAGGGCCGGTCGCTGTGGAGCATCGACGACCTTTCGCCGGTGCAACAAATTGCGGCTGCCCCCGATTTCCTGTCAAAAGGAGATTTGGCGCAAAAAAAACTGCATCTTTTCCAGCCGGCTCCCGCTTATCGTATGCGTGGCGGCTCGGTAAAAGGCTCCAAAACAGCCGGCGAAAACCATGCGAATGGTACGCTGGTGCACTATTTTTTGCAAAACAAACCCGCTGAAAAAGATACGGTTACTATTGCTATTCTGGAGAATGACGGCGATACCATCAAACTGTTTTCCAATAAAACCCTGCCGGCCGACTGGGAAAAACGCGGCGGGAAAATAGAGCCGAAAGCGGGCGGCAACCTGTTCGTGTGGAATATGCGTTATCCCGATGCCGAAAAATTTGAAGGTATGGTGCTTTGGAGCTACGACCTGACAGGCCCCAAAGCGGTACCCGGCACGTATCGGGTACGGGTTTCCGCCGCCGGAAAAACCGAAGAACAACGCTTCGATATCCTGCCCGACCCACGCAGTGGAGCCTCCGCCCAGACGTTTGGTCAGCAGTTTGATTTTGTACAATCTGTGGGCGAAAAACTCAGCGAAATGCACCGCACCATCCGCCAGATTCGTGCATTGCGCAAACAAATCAACAGCCTGACGGAAGGATTACCCAAAACAGAAATATACAAGCCGATCCGTACCAGCGCTTCAGCCATCGACTCCAGCATGGCACTGGTGGAAGAAGCGTTTTACCAGACCAAAAACCGGAGTGCTCAGGATCCGCTCAACTTCCCCGTTCGACTTAACGACAAACTCGCCAACCTGATGGGCCTCAACGAAGAAGGTGATTTTCCGCCGACTCAACAATCCATTGAAGTGCGTGAATACCTTTTTCAGCAGGTAAATGAACAATTGGCGCGCTGGAAATCTTTAAAGGAAAACGACCTGCCTGCGTTGAATCGCCTGATCCGGGAATCAGGGGTGGATTTGGTAAGGCTAAATGAATAATATCTAAATTCAATTTTTTATGAAAAAATCTACCCTCTTCTGTTGTTTGTTGATGCTTGCAGTTGTTAGCAAAATAACTGCCCAAAATCCCGGCTGTGATGGCGTCCGGTACATCAATGATGTGTTTACGACGGTCAAAAAAACGACCGTCAACTACGCCCCGACCGTTGGGCATATGGGCAATGCCATGACCCTGGCCATGGACATTTATGAACCGGAAGGGGACAACCTGAGCGCACGCCCAGCAGTAGTATTGGCACACGGCGGTAGTTTTGTGCTCGGCGATAAAAGCAGCATGCAGCCCTGGTGCGAACTCCTTGCCCGCAAAGGATATGTTGCTGTGAGTATTCAATACCGTTTGTTTCCTTTTTTTACACTGGGCTTCCCGGATTCGCTGGATATTTTTGATACGGCTGTAAAAGCAGTCGGTGACATGCGGGCTGCCGCGCGCTTTTTGCGCGAAGATGCCGCTACGACCAACCTTTACAGGATAGATGCCAGCAATGTTTTTATCGGTGGTTATTCGGCGGGCGCAGTGACGGCTTTGCATTGCGGTATGCTCGATGAAAATGATGAGGTACCAGCATTTTTACAAACGATTATTGACAACAACGGCGGTCTGGAAGGTGTCAGCGGTACCGTTTCCAATAGAACCTACCCTTCCGATTCAAAAGCCATTGTCAATATGTCCGGAGGCTTGTACCGGAAAGAATGGGTGGGCGCCGATAACCTGCCGCTGGTGAGCATCCACGGCACGGCCGATGGAACAGTCAACTACGTGTACGGACTGGCTGCCGGTATTGCTTACCTCGAAGGCAGCAGTTTGTTACACGCTCAGGCAGAATCCGTGGGTCTTTGGAATTTTTTACAAACCGTGCCGGGCGGCGGGCATACGGATGTGTACAGCGATGTGCAGTACCAGTCGTATCGGGATACGTTCTGGTTGCAGGCCACAAACCTGCTGGAATCGCTGAGTTGCGCCCTGGTAGATGTCGATGAAGCAACTATTCAGCCGGAAAACTGGTCTGTATTCCCGAACCCCAATGCAGGCGGTTCTTTTATCGTGCAATTGCCCGAAACTGTTGAATCGGCAAATATCAAAGTATCCGACCTGCTGGGTAAAACCATTTTTGAAGTAAAAAATATTAAAAATCAGTCAGTTGTGCCTTTGCAAAACCTGCCTGCCGGAACATATTTTATTCAAATACAAAACCCTGCACAACCGGCGCAGCGATTCGCGGCGCAGCGGCTGATCAGGCAATGAGAATGTTGAGGGGTTGAGGGTTGAGAGGTTGAGGGTGGTAACGCCTGGCATTTCGTTATCGCAGACCATTCTCAACAACCTTGAGCTTGGGCTACCACCCTCAACATCTCAACATTCTCAACAACCTCAACAAATACCAAAACACAATCACACACACCGTCCCTTGCGCATGAAAAACTTCCACCGTTCCTTTTTGCTTGGCCTGCTTGGCCTTTTGTTCACTTCGCTCGCCGGCGCCCAGAAACCCGTAAAACCTTCTGCTGCCGACCTGCACCAGGCCATCAAAAAACTCAATGTGCTGGGTTCCATTTTGTACGTGGCGGCTCACCCCGATGATGAAAACACGCGTTTCATCAGTTATTGCGCCAACGAAAAGAACTACAACGTGACCTACCTGTCGCTCACGCGCGGCGACGGCGGCCAGAACCTGATCGGCCCGGAAATCCGCGAGTTGCTGGGTGTTTTGCGCACCGAAGAACTGCTGATGGCCCGCTCCATCGACGGCGGCAAACAACGGTTCAGCAGGGCCAATGACTTCGGTTTTTCCAAAAATCCGGAAGAAACGCTGCGGTTTTGGGACAAAAACGAAGTGCTGTCGGATGTGGTCTGGGCCATTCGCGAAACGCGCCCCGATGTGATCGTCAATCGTTTTAACCACGATAAAAAATTTGATACGCACGGCCACCACACGGCTTCGGCCATGCTCTCGGTGGAGGCTTTCGACCTGGCCGGCAAAGCCGATGCCTACCCCGAACAATTGAAATACACGGAAGTCTGGCAGCCCCGCCGTCAGTTTTTTAATACTTCCTGGTGGTTTTATGGCGGTCAGGAGGCTTTTAATAAAATGGATAAAAGCAACCTGTTCTCTGCTGACCTGGGCGTTTATTACCCCTTGAAAGGCAAAAGCAACAACGAAGTAGCCGCAGAAGCGCGCTCCATGCACCGTTGTCAGGGTTTCGGCTCGTTGAGCACCCGTGGGGAAAGCCTGGAATGGTTCGATTTTGTAAAAGGCGATCGCCCACAGTCGCAGGATCTTTTTGAAGGTATCAATACCACCTGGTCGCGGGTGAAAGGTGGCGAACCCATCGGCGTTTTGATTGCGCAGATCGAGCAAAATTACAGAAGCGATAATCCTGCGGCTTCTGTGCCCGATTTGCTGAAAGCATTCAAAATGATTCAAAGTTTGCCGCCAGGATACTGGAAAACGGTTAAACTGGCGGAAACAGAAGAAGTCATTCGCGGCTGCCTGGGCCTGTATTTTGATGCCACAGCGTCGGAACCAACCGCTACGCCGGGCGGGCAGGTGAAATTGCGCCTGGAGGCCATCAACAGGTCCGACCTCGATGTCCAATTAAGAGCGATAAGTATCCAGCCTACTTTAAAAGACACGGTTACCGAGTTTGTTTTGAGCAATAACAAGGGTTTCGTGTATAATACTACGGTCACAATTCCGGCAACAGCATCCTATACAGCGCCTTACTGGCTGCAAAACAAATCGAGCATCGGGATGTACAATGTGGAAGAGCAGGAACTGCGCGGCAAGCCCGAAACGCCGCGTTACGCTACCGTGCACTGGTTTTTGTCTGTAAACGGTATCCTTATACAATATGAAAGCGACATTGCCTACAAAGTCGGCGAATCGGCAGTCGGCGAAGTTTGGCGGCCTTTCGAGGTGCTGCCCCCTGTTTTTGTGGAATGCACAGAGGCTTCGTATATTTTTTCGGACAAGGATAAAAATGTGAGTGTTCGCATCAAAGCGGGCTCCGACAACATCAGTGGCACTGCCGGTATTCAGGCGCCGGCCGGCTGGGTAGTCAGCAGCGTGGGCGATAACACCTTCAATTTCAAAAGAAAAGGAGAAGAAAAAACTTTCCTGTTTAAAGTCAATGCGGCTGCGGGCGCTGCGGATGGCGAACTGGCTCCTTTTGCCCAGATCGGCGACAAAAAGCACACGATGCGCCTGATCACCATCGAATACGACCACATTCCGCAACAAAGTGTGCTGCAACCCGCCAAAGTGAATGCCTCGCGTGCCGATGTACGGGTGAGCGCCCGGAACGTAGGTTACTACATGGGCGCAGGCGACGATATTCCCGCCGCGCTGCGCCAAATCGGTTGTACCGTTACTATTCTGGAAGACAAGGACCTGGATGCGGACAACCTCGCGAAATTTGACGCCATTGTGCTGGGCATTCGCGCTTACGACACCAAGGATCAACTGATTTTCCACCAGCCTGCGCTGTTCGATTACGTGCAGAAAGGGGGCACGCTCGTTACCCAATACAACAATAATTTCAACGCCAACAGCGCCAGCCTGGCGCCTTTTCCAATGAAATTATCTCGTCAGCGGGTAACCGACGAAACAGCCGAAATACGCCTGCTGCTGCCAGAACACCAGGTGCTGAACACACCGAATAAACTCAGCGCCGCCGATTTCAGCGGCTGGGTGCAGGAACGCGGCTTGTATTTCCCAACAGAATGGGACAAGGCCTTTGCCGCGCCGCTGTCTTTGAACGATCCCGAGGAAAAAGCGCTCGACGGCGCGTTGCTGGTAGCGCCATACGGAGAAGGACAGTTCGTGTACACTGGGATTTCTTTCTTCCGGCAATTACCGGCCGGGGTGCCGGGTGCGTATCGTTTGTTTGCGAATCTGATTTCGCTGGGGACAGTGGGGGAGAAGCCGTAATACCTCAGGGTTTTCCTGATTTGTTGTAACACAAATGGAGGGATGAGATACGGATATTAGATCATTTTCTATGTATTGAAGATCGGAAAACAGGAGTCATCCCGGATTTTGGGGCGTAACATGAGTCATACCGAATTTTGAAATTTGGCAAAAATGACTTCGG
>JADLCC010000252.1 GCA_020847425.1 Saprospiraceae bacterium | reverse complement strand
GAAGAAATTACCGACCCGCTTTTCAATACGATACGTGTCAAAAACGACTATGTAAGCCTGCAACCCTACGAACTTGCCGATCCCAATGGCGTCATCAGCCGGGTGGCGTTCGATGCACTTGGAGCAGTGGTAGCAACCGGAACCATCGGTAAAAACGGAGAAGGCGACCCCATGCAGTATTTCAAAGTACCTTACAGGTATTGGGAAAGTGTGGCTTTGACGGATTATTACCATGAAGAAGGACCCCAGCGACTCCTGGATATGATACAGGACGCATCCGCCGTCATGCTCTATGACCTATGGCGGGGTGTGCACCTGAAAATACGGGATAAAACGACTTACACGACAGCCCCGCAGGCAGTGCTGACTTTTACCCGCGAAGAGCATCACAGCACGAACACCCACCCGATAATCCAGACCAAAATCACCTACTTTGACGGGCTCGACCGCGAACTTCAAACTAAAATCCAGGCCGAACCGGATGCGCAGGGGAACCCACGTTACATTGACTCCGGCTGGAAAATATACAACAACAAATGCAAACCGGTGCGTCAGTTCGAGCCGTTTTATGCTGCGTTTCCCTACTACGAATCCCTTGAAGACATTTACAGGAAAAAACTGGAAGGACAAATGGGATGCAGTTCGGTGCTTTTTTACGATCCGCTGGACAGGCAGGTTTGTGTTTTACATCCCAATTACACCTACGAAAAAATAAAATTCAATGCCTGGGAAGAACAACGTTTCGATGTCAATGACACCGTCGATCAACATCCCGGAAATGATCCTGACATTAAAGGTTATGTGGAAAAATTTCTGGATAATCCGCAGTTCTGCTTTGGAAATGCTCCGGCTGCACCATATATAACCTGGGCCGACCTAAAAGGTATGAAAGACCGTGCGGTACAACTCAGTTGGAAGCATCGAAATACGCCGACCGTTGCGCATCTCGATACGCTGGGCAGGGCTTATAAAACAGTACAAACCCACACGATCGACGGCGCCGAACGGTTGGAATATATTACCACCAACCAATTCGATGCCGAAGGAAACGTACTGTCCGTTACCGATCCGAGAGGTGTAAAATGTTTTGAATACCAATATGATATGACGAAACGCCCGCTCGTTGTGCACAGCACGGATGCAGGCAAAAAAACGATGATCCCGGATGTGGCAGGTCTGCCGTTGTGGACAACGGACGCTATGCAAACCCAAATCCTGACTGAATACGACGCGCTGCGGCGGCCCACAGAGGTTTGGGTGAAAAAAAAGAATGATAAAGATTATTTTCTGGCTGGCGCTACCGTTTATGGCGAGGCAAAAAGTAAAACATCCCGACGGGGAATGTTCCGCCGCGCTCTACAGGAAACAGATTATTTCAGAGGGAAGGTGTGGAAAGTGTATGACGGCGCAGGCATGGTAGAAAACACCTCGTTCGACTTTAAAGGCAATATCCTGGAAAACAAACGCAGCCTGATCGATTCCCAAACCATCACAACGCCTGAATGGACCCTTCGGCGCAGTGCCGATCCGCTTCAGGAAACAAGCGTCATTCAAGGAAAAAATTTCGGATGGGGGAAAACGTTTGTTACCCAATCCGCTTTTGATGCGCTCAACCGGGTTGTTTCGGTCACCTTGCCGGACGGAACCGTACAGCAACCTGCTTACAATCCTTCCAACCTGCTCAAGTCCGTCACCGTTCAGGGAAAACCGTTTGTAGAACATATCGCTTACAATGCGAAAGGGCAACGGGAACAGATTACTTATGGGAACGGCGTTATCACCCGATACACCTATGAGCAAGAGACGTATCGCCTGATGCATCTTTACTCCGCTCGGAAAAATGAAGAAGTGCTGCAGGATTTAAACTATTCCTACGATCCTGCGGGCAATATTCTGGAAATCAGAGACGAGGCAGTCAAAACAATCTGGTGCAACAACCAACAGGTTGACGGCGTCCATCAATACCAGTACGATTCATTGTACCGTTTGATTTTTGCTACCGGGCGCGAGCACGAAGCCAACAACTGTTCGGATAACGGTACTACGCAACGTTTCAAAAAGGACAAGTGTATACCGCTGCCGCAAAATGCCGGCAACGCCCTGGCCTTGCGGCGCTATGCCGAAACCTTTGCGTACGACCCAGCCGGCAATCTCCTCCTGCGCAAACGCAGCGCAGGTACTTATTCCGAATATGATCCCCTCATGCCTGGCAGCGTTTGCAATATTGAACAAGGCTATGCCCCCGATAGTAACCGGATCGTCCGTTCCAAAGGCATGGACATGCACCACGATGCCAATGGGAACCTGCTCGACCTTTTCGGCGAAGACACTATGATCTGGGATTACCGCAATCAACTGGTACAGGTGAGGGTGCAGGTCAACAACAAAAGCATCGACAAATACGCTTATTACCAGTACGATGCCCAGGGCAATCGCATCCGAAAATACAATGCGCAAAACGGCGAAGAACGTATCTATATCGGCGGTTACGAATACTACACCAAAGGCAATGATACGCTGGAAACCGTTCATGTCATGGACGACAAAAACCGGATGGCCATACTTGAAAAACCCAACGGCGGAAAGGAAGTAGTACGATACCAATTGAATAACCACCTGGGATCCGGTACGCTGGAATTAGCCGGCGACGATGCTGCTCACCTTATTGCTTATGAAGAATATTACGCTTACGGGGGCACTGCCTGTTTCGCGGCCTGCGACAGCGACGAATACAGCCTGAAACGCTACCGCTATTCCGGTAAAGAACGGGATGAAGAATCCGGGTTGTATTACTACGGCGCCAGGTATTATGCGCCGTGGATGGGAAGGTGGTGTAGTTGTGATCCGGCGGGAGCAAAGGCAGGTTTAAACACTTTTTTATTTGTTAAAAACAATCCAATAATTTTAATTGATATTTTTGGTTTATCAGATAGTGAGTATTTAAAAGATAATATAAAACAAACTGTCTCTGATATAAGCAATGATACTTTGGAAACTGGGAAATCTATTGTTAATGGCCTTTATGATTATGGGAAAAATATAGGCGACTCACTTTCAAAAGGTGAATATTCAGAAGCAATTGCAAAATCATTAAAGGTTGATGCATTAGCGGACAGTCATTTGAATTATACTACTCACGGGTCTACAAATAGTGAAGCGGCCGGTTTGATAGTTGGTGATATAATTGGCACTAACAACCTTATGGAAGCATATACAGGCGAAAAATTAAATGGCACCCAGTTGAGTGAATTGGATAGAAATATGCTAGCCGTGTCTGGACTAACTAAGATCGCTTTAACGTCTTTATCTGTTGCAGGAGGTATACAAAAAATTGGTGATTTTGTTCCAAAACATCCATCTAACTATCCAAAGTCAAATATTATTCAGCATAATAAGTTAGATATGATCCCAAAATCCGCACCCGGAAGCGATACAATTGTATTAGGCCATTACAAACTGTCTTATGCAGTGGGGCCCAATAATGAAATCGTAAAAGGAGTAGTGAATAACACATTGGAAAATATTCTTATGCCTGCTGCAGAAAAACTAGGAGGAAAGACACTCAGTCATTTACCATATGGGTTAGAACATATGTTGCCATCTATCCATTCAGCAGATCGAATTATTTTCTTTACTTCTAGCCAAGGGCTAAAAGGGTTGACAGCATCTGAGATGACACTAATTCAAAGCAACAAAGCATTACTAGAAAAAACAATTTTTGTTACAGGAGCTATGTAAATATCCAATCTATGCGAATCATGGGTTAAAACTAACCCAAATCGCTATGAATTTGTTGAATTTGCCCGAACCCGGGTGTCATCCTGAGCGATAGCGAAGGATCTGCCCAAGCGTGGATTGCAAAATTTACCATTACTTTTAGACAGATTCTTCGCCTACGCCTCTGAATGACACACCTGTTTGTCATTACTTGAAAATTGACATCTCGGAACGGTAATATTTTGATGAGATCATCTCGTTTCGAGATGGTAAATATGTGCTTTGCTTTTACAAGAGGCCAATTTGCTCTACGGCTCACCCCGCCTTTGGCGGGGGGCAAATCCGTAAAAAATCAAAAAGAAGTGGCCGTCAGGCCACCAAAAATCCGTTTTAATCCGCAAAAATCCGTGTCATCCGCGTTCCCATTGCTCTACGAAGGGCGTAGCCGAACCAATCAAAAAGCATTCAAAGTACACCCCGACTTATGGATTAACCCCACGAGCCGTGCAGCGAGCAGTAAATAAATGCACTGCCGGTTCAAATTCCAATTTCTTGCCCGATCTTTCGCCCCCACTCACCCCGCTTTTTGTATCCGTAAGTAAGTGAGCAAAATCAGTTTTGGCCAAATTCTTTGTAAATGCTTGATGAT
>JADLCC010000251.1 GCA_020847425.1 Saprospiraceae bacterium | reverse complement strand
GCACGCATCCATAGTTTTATCTCTACTGTACGTAAACATCAATACAATGCTTTCAATGAACTAGTGAATATCTTCAGTGGCCTAACGCCAAGTTATCGAACTGCGGCAACCTAAATAGTTACAAAAGCACAAAATAATATATTTTTTTTATCATTTACATATTTTGCACATTCCATAATAGTAGTAGTCTTACCTGCTCCAGCAACAGCGTCAATAATTCCATGTGAATTTTCTTCTTGAACAAATCGAAATATTCTCTTTTGTTCTTCTGTGTATTCTATATACATGGTAATATGTTATTAATTGAAGATTATGACAACTATTTTGATAATGACAACTCAAATTATTACTCAAGTGACGAATCATCGATCAGCAATTTTGCAGACTAAGAGCGTGTTTAAATTTCGGTCGCCGGGCTGCAAGCGGCGAATTTTGTTTCGTTAAAATTTTCGCCATAGGCACCCGGCTATGGCAGCAAATTTTGCCTCGTCTGAAACAAAATTTGCTCGCTTTCGCTCCAGCACCGAAAATTTAAACACGCTCTAAAAAAAATATCATTTTGCCTTTATCGCATTATCTTTTCAATTTAAATAAATCCTTTTTACCAATCTCTTGAGTTAAATCAAATACTTTCAGTAGACCACTAATCAAAAATAATACCCATTTTTCAGTAAATTTCTCCATCACAAATATTTCCCCCTCCCTGTCTTGCAAACCCCCTCAAACAAGCCTCATATTTGCAACATGAAACCTCGCACACCCAAAAAGCCCCGTCGCCCACCCGCCGTCCCTTCCCCCTACCGCGACCTAAAATCCCTCCGCCGCCAAACCAACCTCTACGCCCCCTTCGATTTCAGAGACTACCTCCAAACCCGACACCAACGCCTGAAACCCGAAACGGTAAAGGGCATTGCCAAATACCACCGCATGAAACGCCCGGTGGCCGATCCGGAAACGGTCGCCTTGTGGCTGGCCGAAACCATCTTTGAAAAAACCGCCTGGCCATGAACCCCATTCCCTTCCTCCCCGGCAAAAAAACGGTCATCTACCTGCCCAACGGCGAGCAGCACCAAGGGCAGTTTGCCGTCGTGGACCTGGCTGACATCAAAGCCAGCCACGACGAACAGACCTTTGCCGATACGCCGGGCTACCCTCGCAATCCCGCAGGCAGCAACGTCAACGACCACAACTACGCCGGCGATCCGGGCGCCCAGGCCCTGGTGGACGAATACGCCCGCAACCTGGAGCCGGGCCTGCTCGTCAGCACCGGCCGCACGCCGGAGGGCACACCCATTATAAATAAGGAAGGTTTCGTGGTAAACGGGAACAACCGGACCATGTCCACCAAACTGGCCCGGACGAAATACCCGGCCCGCTACCAGGCCTACCGGGATTTCCTGCAAGAAGAACTTTCGGCATTCGGCATCCCGGAAAAGGATTTTGCCGACCGCACCGTATTTGCCGGCCGGGATGGACAGATTGAAGCGCCGTTTTTGGTCCGCATCGACTACGATATTCCAGCGCTTACCACGGAAGAATTGGCCAAATACAACCAGGCCAGCACCAAATCCGAGCGGCCCGTGGACAAAACCGTCAAACTGTCGAACATCCTGCGCGAAAACTCGACCTGCGGTAAGCAAATCCCCAAACTGTTCGAGGACGACGACACCATGAGCGAGTTCTACGCGGACGCCAGCGCGCAGAAACAACTGCTCGACATGCTGCTGTCCTGCAACCTGCTCACCCGCCAGCAGGTGCCGGAATACTACACCGACGGGCATTTTACCGAGGCCGGAAAATATTTTGTGGAGATGACCCTGGCCGCCATCGTGCTGCGCCCGCCCGCCTTGCAGGCCGCCGAAACGGATGGGGTGGTGAGCCTGCGCAAGGTCATCGTCAATGCCCTGCCGGTGCTTATGGACAATATCGCCCTGCCAACGCCCGGCGCCCGACTGATCGACGCGATCAACGCCGCCGTGGTGTTCCAACAAAAAATGAAGGCGTCCAAACTGTCCTTTGCGGATTTCATCGGCCAGCAAAACCTGCTGGACACCGGGCCGCACTCCCGCGAAATGCTGGTACTAAACCGCCTGATGAATACCGGGCAGCGAGCGTTCAAATCTGCCATTGCCCGGTACAACGAAACAGTAAAGGCCAACCAGGGCGAGTCCTTGTTCGGCGAGGAACACAAGGTAAGTCCGGCAGAAGCCTTCGAGCGGATCATCGTTGAAGCCCTGGATGCCGGGGAGCAAAAGGTGATCGGGCAGTACCTCAAACAGGTGGAAAGTCTAAACACTCCCGTCGAAACAGACCCCGCCGAAAGTATCGCAGCCTACACCGGCGGCATTCAACAGGCGTTCCGGGAAGGCAAAAAACTGACCATCACCGGACTGCGCAAACTCGCCGCTACCGCCGGCATAGACACCGGCAACGAAAAATACCTCTGGGAACTGACGGAACTCTGTTGGGTAAACTGGTACCGGAAATTAGTGGACGCCCACATTTTCGAGGACGACAAAACCGGCGCTTTTGAGGCCGTGGTGGACTTTTACCGGCGCGTTCAACCCACCTACACCGG
>JADLCC010000250.1 GCA_020847425.1 Saprospiraceae bacterium | reverse complement strand
GCGCCCACGGAGGTTGCCAGGTGGAAGGTGTCATACGCCGGATTCAGGTTGCTGACCACGACATTCACCGTTGCGGTTTCGATAAAATCTTCCAAACCATTCCCCAGCGCGTATTGAAAGACGGCAGCGCCTGTAAAATCCGGATCGGGTGTGAAGGTAACCTGGCCATTCGGCATGGTATTGCTCAAAAAACCACCTGTGCCCGGGCTGCCCCATTGCGATACCTGAAGGCTACCCAAGTCATTTTGGCGAACATTGAATGTGACAGGCGTGCCGACCGGCGTGTAAATGTAATCATTTACAGCCATTTTATTCTCCGGCGGCGTTTGCAATACCTTCATATTGACCGTGATACTGGAAATAACCCCGTTCACATTCCTGCGCAGTACGAATGGGTCGGCGCCGGTATAGTTTGCGTCGGGTGTGTATTTAAATGCCCGCCCGCCGGTCAGTTGAACGGAACCGTGCGCAGGCGCCTGCCAAACAACATATCCGCCAAATTGAAGAGGGACTTGTGTGGAAGTGTTTTTTGCCGTTGCGATTTGAAGGGTAGTATTCCCGGGTTGTCCGACGGGCCTTACCCCAACGGATAACTGACCGGTTTTGCACAATCCTGAGGGATCACAAGCGACGTAATTGATGAGTGCGATACCGCTGAATCCCGATTGCGGGGTAAAAATAACCTGGTTCTGCGTATTGATGATGGCCGTTCCGTGGTTGGCTACGGCGATATCCGACAACGTAAGCGGGCCGGAGCTGCTCTGGTCATTTCCCAAAACATGGACGGTAATTGGTACGCCAATGTAAGTAGTTGCAAAATCGTCTTTTAGCGTTATTTGAGCAGGGTAAACAGATACCCGGTAGGTCAGGTAGGTCAGGTATGGGAAAGTAAGAAACTGGTTAAGTTCCAGCGCGAAGGTGTCGATGCCCTGGAAATCGGGATGCGGCGTGTAACGTACCGCATATCGGTTGGGGGCATTGCCATTGCCCGGGGTGATCAAATGAATGTCGACATTGCCGTGATTTGCAGAAGGCTCAATCGTAATCACTTGCAAATCAACACCTTCTACGGTATCTGTAATCGACATGTCGCTGGCCGTAACGAGGTCCTGGTATGCTCCCGCAGGTCCTTGAGCTACAGCAGGGAGCGCCGTTCCTAGCAAGAGCAGGAGGAGTGCCGGTAGGTTTAAATAATGAGATTTATTTACAGTCATGATTCGATTATTAGAAAAACAGATCAAAAATAGCATTTTTTTGCGATTAGCATAAGGTCCTGCGGACAAAAGATTGTCGCGTGTCTATATTTGTGACCATGGCAGCGCAAAAAAAACATTTGGCAGGGGAACAGCACCGCAACAAAATATACCAGGTACTGGAGTGTTTTGACGATGCTGAACGCAAACGGCTTTCCAAATTTCTCCACTCACCGTATTTTATTAAAACCAAAACGCTGATCGGTTTATACGAAGCTTTGCTGGTATGCATCGACAACAAAGCGCAGGGATTTGACAGGAAACAGGTGTGGGAAAAAATTCAACCCGAAGCAGCATACGACCCGATTGTTTTCCGCAAATATTGTTCCGACTTATTGAAATGGACGGAAGTATTTATGGCGCAGGAATCTTTATTGCATAATGACAACCAGGCGACTTCTGCGTTGCTCGATTTTTTGGTCCGCCGCAAAATAAAGCCGCTGTATGAGCGCAGCATTCGGGAGGCCCGGACCCGGATTGAACAGAAATCTTTCCGGGCGCTCGATGATTTTTACACTGCTTTTCTTATCGAAAGGCATTATTACGCCATGATGGATTTTGATGTGACCGTCAACAAGCGGACGAACATCGAAGCCATTTCCCACCACCTCGACATTTTCTACTGGATAGAAAAATTGAAGTTGTTCATTGCCCGCCTGAGCCAGCAACGCACCAGTACGGAACAATACGACCTGAAAAAAATGGAGGAAATCGTACGGTTTCTATCCACCTATCCGGTTGACGACATACCTGAACTGGCCATTTACTATTATTCTTTTCTGACCATGTATGAAGAGGATAATGTGGCGCATTACTACAAATTGCGCGCCCTGCTGGATCAATATGCCACCGGTATGCCGATCCGGGAGGCCATCGAAATCATCGACTCGGCGTTGCATTACTGTACCGGGAAATTCAACAGGGGGCATCGCGAATTTTACCAGGAATTTTTCGATGTATTCCTTTTTGCGCTCGATAACAATATTTTTTCCAATAAAAGTGAATTTGCACCCTGGCGGTACAACAATATGGTAGGGGTGGCGCTGCGGCTCGACAAACTGGACTGGGCCGAACGTTTTGTGGAATCGTACAAGCACCTGCTGCCGCCCGACACCCGGCAGAATACGTATAGTTTCAATCTGGCGCGCGTGTATCGCTTCCAAAAAAAGCACGAAAAAGTGCTCGTTCTGCTTCGTGGGGTAGAATACGAGGATATCGGGTACAACCTGATCAGCAAAATGATGCTGACCATCACCTATTTTGAACTGGATGAATTCGATGCGCTCGACGCATTTATCGAGTCATTTAAGGTGTTTCTGAAACGCAATGAAAAAACAATCACGGAGCAGCGCCGCACCGGTTACCTGAATTTACTGCACTATGTCCGGCTGCTGATGCGCCTGGTGCCCGGCGACAAAACAAACAAGGATAAACTCCGCCAGGCCATTGAAAACGATAAGCCCAGGATTGTCAACCACGAATGGCTGCTGGAAAAACTGGATGAGATGGACTGAAGCGGTTAGCGATGAGGTGGCATCTGCGAGGCACGAGCAGGTGGCATCTCATCGCGGAAGGGTAGCGCTCCCGTATAGAGATACCACCTGCTCGTGCCTCGCAGATGTCACCTCTATACGGGTAAACATTAAGCGTGCGTGGTTTTGCAATTTTCAGACAGCAATGACGTTTTCTCCCCGCAAACGCCCTCAACCCCTCAACATCTCAACCCCTCAACCCCTCAACATCTCAACCCCTCAACATCTCCTTCAATCCTCTCAACATTTCCTGCTATGTCGTCAAAAATCACCGGTTTAATCGTTTTGTGTCTTCTGTGTGCTGCAACCTGTTCGCAGGTGGCTGCACAATCAAAACCCAAACCGGCCGGCGCTTTATCTGCCGAAGCCATACAACAGATCAAAATGGGGGAGGATACTCTTGCCGTTCTGGCCTATGCCGTGGTAAATGACTCCATCGAGCAGGAGCGTTACGCCGCCTGCCGTGCGCTGATTACCTGTCTGGTTCGGACACTCAAAGTGGAAAATTCTTTCAAGTATTCGTTTGAACGCCTGCGCAGCCTGTCGATACTCACGCCGCCGGACAGCAGTTTCCGTATTTTTACCTGGCAACTTTTTGTCAACGATTCCACCTATCGCTATTACGGCGCTATTCAATTGAATCAGAAGGACTTAAAACTGTTTCCCCTGATCGACCGCAGCGCCGATATGCTGACGTTGCCTGCCCGCGAGCAACTTACGCCGGAGCGCTGGTATGGCGTTATTTACTACAACCTCCAGCAGTTTGACACCAAAGAAGGGCGCAAATACCTGCTGCTGGGCTACGATGCCTTTTCTTTTTTCAACCGCCGCAAAGTTGTGGATGTGTTGAGTTTTGATAAAACGGGAAAACCCGTTTTTGGCGCGCCGGTATTCGACCGGGAAGAAAGTATGGGGCCGCCCGAATACCGGATTTTTACGGAATATGCAGCGGAAGCCTCTTTCCGGATGAACTGGGATGAACAATATCAGTTGATCCTGATCGACCATTTGGTGCCAATGCCCAGTCCCTACGGTTCCGACCCGATTCAGGTGCCCGACGGCAGTTATGATGCCCTGAAACTGGAAAAAGGCCGCTGGAAATTCGTCAGCAAAGTGTTCAACGATGTGATGGAAGAAGCGCCCCGGCCGGAGCCGATTCTGGATGACAGGAAAGGAAGGGATATTATGGGGAAGGAAGCCAAGAAAAACTAGGGATGAGTTATGAGGGATGAGTTATGAGTTATTGGTGTTTCAGGCTAGAATGATAAAGTAAGTGACATCCATTTCCCCTATGTCAGATTGAAACACCAATAACTCATAACTCATCCCTCATCCCTCATAACTCACTACGATCCCAGTTCCGTCGCTCTCCGCAACGCCGCATTTGCTCCGGCTACAATATCCTCGTGTAGGGCTGTTTCCCGAAAAACCCGCAGAGCCGCTTCGGTGGTCCCGCCTTTCGAGGCTACTTTTCCAATCCAGTTTTCGCAACTGAGTCCGGCCTGGTTGTACAGGTCGAGCGCTCCGGTAAACGTCTGGCTCACCAGCAGTTCCGCTTCGGATTCCGAAAAACCCATTT
>JADLCC010000249.1 GCA_020847425.1 Saprospiraceae bacterium | reverse complement strand
GCAGCCGTCATTTCGCTGCCCATGGTAGCCGCCAGGTACACGCCGAAACTCCAGTTGAACGACTGGTACACCAGTGGCACCCCCGTGCTTCTTCTTCCGCCGAAAATAAAACCGTCGATTTGAACGCCTTTCGGGTTATTCCAATGTTCGTCTACTGCCGGGTTCTGATACGCCGGAGCGGTGAACCTTGAATTCGGATGCGCCGCTGGCTTGCCGCTTTGCGGGTCCCAGGGTTGTCCGTGCCAGTCGGTCAGGCCCTCTGGAATTTCCTTGGTCATACCTTCCCACCATACGTCCAGGTCGGGCGTGACGGCTACGTTGGTAAAAATGGTGTTGGCCCGAATACTTTCCATGGCATTCGGATTGGTTTTGTAGTTGGTGCCCGGCGCCACGCCGAAATAGCCGGCCTCGGGGTTGATGGCTACCAGGTGTCCGTCGCCGGTTTTGTGTATCCAGGCGATATCGTCGCCGACGGTAGTGATTTTCCAGCCTGCAAATTCCTTGGGCGGTATCAGCATGGCAAAATTCGTTTTGCCACAGGCGCTCGGGAAAGCCGCAGCCACATAATTTTTGACTTTATCTGGCGATTCGACGCCCATAATCAGCATGTGTTCCGCCAGCCAGCCTTCTTCCTTGCCCATCACAGAACCGATGCGCAGGGCGAAGCATTTTTTACCCATTAAAGCGTTTCCGCCATAACCGCTGCCGTAGGAAATGATCATTCGGTCTTCCGGAAAATGCGAAATGTATTTCACTTCGGGGTTGCAGGGCCACTTGCTTTCCGCTTTTCCATGCTCGACCGGGTCGCCTACGGAATGCAGGCATTTGACAAAGTCCTTGGGAATAAGCGGCAAAACGGCTTCACCCATTCTGGTCATGATGCGCGTATTCACCACTACATATTCGGAATCGGTAATTTGTACGCCATACCTGGAATAAGGCGAACCCAAAGGACCCATGCAGAAAGGAATGACATACATCACCCTGCCTTTCATACTTCCCTGCAAATGACCTTCGAGGATATTTTTCATTTCATTCGGCTCCATCCAGTTGTTGGTGGGGCCGGCATCCCCTTTTCGGCGGGAGCAGATAAATGTTTTGTCTTCCACCCTGGCTACGTCGCTGGGGTCGCTGAAACAGGCAAAACTGTTCGGTCTTTTTTCAGGATTGAGTGGGATAAAAGTTCCTTTTTTTACCAAAAGTTGGCAAAGACTGTCGTATTCCGACTGCGAACCATCCACCCAGTGGATGGCATCGGGTTTACACAGCGAAGTAATTTGATGCACCCAGTTTTCAATCTCTTGTTTGGCTGGGGCGTTGGCTAGAATAGCGGTGTTGATTTGTGCGATCATATTTTTTTTCAATTGACAGCACAAACTTAACGGGATGCGTTTAAAAGCACTTTAACGGAAATCATGTATAAAGATGATGATCATCATGCCAGGCTTTTTTCGAGTATTTGACTGGCAACTCAAGCCAATATTCGAATACCCGCATCCTCCAATACCTGAAATTATTTACCTCACATGTGCCCTGCGTTCAAAAAACTGCAACAGTGCATTAATGTACGCATCGGTTGTTTGCAAACTCAGGAAATCGGCGCCGGCCCGGCGGAAAGTGCTTTCCGTTTTGGCCAGGTTGTCTTCAAAACGTTTCCGGTATTGCCGCCGTAGCGCCGGGTCATGCGTGTCCACCCAATCAACAAGACCCGATTCCGCATCCCGAACGGGCAATAGGCCCACATCTGGTAAATCGCGTTCCCGGGGGTCCCAGCAATGAACGCCGACACAATCATGTTTGCGGGCAAGTACGCGCAGGGGCGATTCGTAACCGGTACTCATAAAATCCGACATCAGGAAACAGATACTCTTCTTTTTCAGGAGGTTATGCGCCAGTTCCAGTGCGCCGCCCATATTGGTCGTTCGTTCGGAAGGCTCCAGGTGCAGCAGTTCCCGGATCATGCGCAGCGTGTGTTGCCGGCCTTTTTTGGGTCGGATAAACAATTCGACCTGGTCGGAAAACAACATCAACCCAACCTTGTCATTGTTGGAATTGGCAGAAAAAGCCAGAATGGCGCAGATTTCCGCCAGCATTTCCTGCTTGGATTGTCCGCTGGTGCCAAAAAAAGACGAGCCGCTGATATCTACCAGCAGCATGACGGTCAGTTCGCGTTCTTCCTCAAAAATTTTGATGTGCGGTTCGCCGGTGCGCGCGGTTACATTCCAGTCGATGGCCCGCACGTCGTCGCCAAACTGGTACTGGCGCACTTCGCTGAACGACATGCCGCGGCCTTTAAACGCGCTGTGGTAGCCGCCTGTGAACAGGTGCCTGCTCAGCCCCCGCGTTTTGATCTCCAGTTTACGGACCTTTTTGAGTAGTTCGGTGGTATCCATTGACGGCAAAAATAATGCCCCGGCGACTTATTTGAGTTTTTTAATAAAACAGTAATAACCGTACAGGAAAATCAATAGGCGCCCTGCTTAGTGGTGGCATGGGTTTATGAACTTTAATTTTAGGACGAAAAAAGAAGTGTTTAAAGTTCATAAACCCATGCCACCACTAAATCCGCAGCTAAAGCAGCTGGTACGCAACCGCTATTTCAGCCGCCAGCCAGGCATTGTTGCACACCAGTTCGATATTGGTATCGAGGCTTTTTCCGCCGGTTGTTTGTTCGATATAGGCCAAAAGAAACGGCGTAATGGCCTTTCCGCGGATTCCTTTTTCTTCTGCTGCTGCGAGGGCTGCGGCAATGGCGTGTTCGATCAGGGCCGGGTCCGACTCGTATTCTGCAGCAACCGGATTGGCAATAATGATGCCTGCCCGAAGTCCTGCATCCCATTGAGCATGCATCAACCGGGCAATATCCGCAGCCGAATCGAGCCGGTAATCGACGCCCAATCCGCTGCTGCGGGTATAAAATGCCGGGAATTCATCGGTTTGATACCCGATAACCGGTACGCCATGGGTTTCCAGGTATTCCAGCGTTAGCGGCAGATCTAGGATACTTTTGACGCCGGCGCTGACTACGGCAACGGGCGTTTGCGCCAGTTCGGGCAAATCCGCCGAAATATCCATCGTTGTAGCGCCGCCCCGGTGCACGCCGCCGATACCGCCGGTAGCAAATACCCGTACGCCCGCCAGGTGTGCGATGATCATAGTCGATGCTACGGTAGTGGCGCCATGTTCGCCCCGGCTTAGCAGGTAAGCCAGGTCGCGGCGGCTGGCTTTCGGTATGGCAGCGGCGCCACGGCCCAGCAATTCGATTTCATCGCTGTTCAGGCCGCATTTCAATTGCCCCCCGATGATGGCGCAGGTAGCGGGAACCGCTCCGGCGGAACGCACAATGTGCTCCACCCGGAGTGCCGTTTCCACATTTTTTGGAAATGGCATCCCATGTGCGATAATGGTACTTTCAAGGGCTACCACCGGACGGCCCTCGTTTAGGGCTTCCTGGACCTCCGGAGCGCGTTGGAGAAACTTTTTTTGCATTGTTTAAAATTTTTGCCGGACAAAGGTTGCAAAATTAAACGTGCTGCATATATCTTTGCCCCGCTTTTGAAAGATAGCACGTCTCATTAGCTCAGTTGGTTAGAGCAACGGACTGTTAATCCGTAGGTCCAAGGTTCAAGTCCTTGATGGGACGCACCAAGCCACTCCGTTTTCGGGGTGGCTTTTTTTGTTTATTTTTGTGTGATTTTATCAAGAGGTTGATGAGGGTTGATAAAGGTTGATAATGGCCGCTCAAAAAAGAGAAATCACTTCATAGAGCGGCCATTATCAACCTTTATAAACCCTCATCAACCCTCATCAACCTTTTGACCCAACCCACGTTTCACATGACAGATACCACCTTACAACGTACCTCCGCACTCATCAAAGGGCCTTTCGAACTGGAATCGGCGCAGGACCCCCATTCGGAAGCGGAATTGCTGGCTCTGCTCGCAGAACGGATCGAAGAAATGCTGGAAAAGCGCCCCGAGTACCTGATGAGTCTTTTGTACCGCCTCGACGTACTGGAAGAAAAAATAGGGCCGGTGATGCACCCTTCAGCACCCGAACCGCCGCATATCGGACTGGCCCGGCTGGTACTGGAACGGCAACGGCAGCGCGTCGAAACCAAGCAGTCGGTAAAAACGCCGCCGTTAAAAGATATGGATGACTGGACCTGGTGAACGTTTTTCAAAACCATCTTTGCTTTTTTTGATGAAAGCGGGCCTGCTGAAAAATTATATTCTGTAAAAATAAGCAAATCGCAACAAAGACGGCTTCTTACTACATGAAGTTTATTTACTTTTGCGGGAAAAATAGCGTGTTTAGTGTTTGGTGTTTAGTGTTTAGGGTGCTTCGCCCTTGGTAACTCACGGTTGCCAGAAGCGAAGCACACTAAACACTAAACACTAAACACTAAATACGACACACTAACCTAACCAATAACAGGGAAATTATCATGCACGAGAACGGAACCAAACCCGCTCATCAACCACGAACCGCCCGTGAAGACCGCTACCAGCACCATGACTATTATCTGGTAGACGGCCTGCTTTCTTCCGAACACCTGCTCGCCCGCGAGGCGGTGCGCGACTGGGTGAAAGCCGAGGTGAGTCCGATTATAGAAGATTACGCCAACCGGGCGGAATGTCCTACCCACCTTTTTAAAGGACTTGCCGAAATCGGCGCTTTTGGTCCTTCGTTGCCGGCCGAATACGGCTGTGGCGGCATGGATGAGATCGCTTACGGCGTGATCATGCAGGAACTCGAACGCGGCGATTCCGGCATTCGCTCCATGGCTTCCGTGCAGGGCTCGCTGGTGATGTACCCGATTTATAAATTCGGTTCGGAAGAGCACCGCCGCCATTACCTGCCCAAACTGGCTTCCGGCGAACTGATCGGCTGTTTCGGCCTGACCGAACCCGATGCGGGCTCCAATCCCGGCGGCATGATCACCAATGTAAAGGACGACGGCGACGCTTACATCCTCAATGGCGCCAAGATGTGGATTACCAACTCTCCAATTGCCGATATTGCGGTGGTTTGGGCCAAAAACGAGGAAGGTAAGGTACTGGGCATGATTGTCGAAAAAGGCATGAAAGGTTTTACAGCGCCTGAAATCCACGGCAAATGGTCGCTGCGCGCGAGCATTACCGGCGAACTGGTTTTTGAAGACGTGCGTGTACCGAAGAAAAACGTATTGCCCGGTGTTGTCGGCCTGCGCGGTCCGCTCACCTGCCTGACCAAAGCCCGCTACGGCATCGCCTGGGGCGCTATCGGCGCAGCGCTGGATTGTTACGATTCCGCTTTGCGCTATTCCAAAGAACGGATTCAGTTCGGCCGACCTATCGGCGGTTTTCAATTGACGCAGAAAAAACTGGCTGAAATGATCACCGAAATCACCAAGGCGCAATTGCTGGCCTGGCGTTTGGGTACTTTGGCCAATGAAGGTAAAATGACCGCTGCGCATGTCTCCATGGCCAAACGCAACAACGTGCATATGGCGCTGGAGATCGCGCGGGAAGCGCGCCAGATCCACGGCGGTATGGGTATCACCAATGAATATCCGGTGATGCGCCACATGATGAACCTGGAGACAGTATTGACTTACGAAGGCACCCACGATGTGCATTTGCTCATTACCGGGCACGACATCACGGGGCTCGATGCTTTCAAATAGTTAAATATGATGTGTTGCAACAACTTAAAAACGGCTTGTGGAGTTTCGTGCTCCGCGAGCCGTTTTGCTGTGTTTTGTCTGTCTTTTTTTGACTAACCGCTCTGAAAATCCATTTTTCATCGAAAAGAAGGCATTAAAAACAACATTCAAAACGTTTATCGCTGAACATTTGCGTTATACAATTGCGTGACAATTCATTTCACCGCACGTAATTACTTTGAATGGCATACGCTTTGCTAAGACACATATATAGTAATCGAAACATGAGAAGCATGAGAAACGAATTTAAGCTTTGGTGTTTTTCTCTGGTACTGGCATTCCCCTTCGGTTTGGCAGCACAAAAGGATACTCCTATTCTGTTGAACAACCCGTCTTTTGAAGACCTGCCCAAAATGGGCGAAACGCCTACCGGCTGGTACAATTGCGGTAAAGCCGGTGAAACCCCTCCCGATGTGCAACCGGGCGGCTGGACCGTTGCCAAACCTGCCAACCACGGCCAGACCTACCTCGGGCTTGTGGTGCGCGACAACGAAACCTGGGAAGGGGTGGGACAGCGCCTGAGCCGCCCGCTGGAATCCGGCCAGTGTTACGAATTCAGCCTCGATCTCTGTCGCGCCGAATTGTACCTGAGCGTCAGCCGCGTTACCGGGGAGGACGTCAACTATGCCGTACCCGCCCGCGTTCGGATCTGGGGTGGAATGGGCTACTGCGATGCCCGCGAATTGCTGGGCGAAACCTCCATCGTCACCAATACGCGCTGGCTTACGTTTAACTTCCGCTTCAATCCCAAAGGCAATTACACCTATCTGATGATAGAGGCTTATTACAAAACCCCGATTTTATTTCCAACCAACGGAAATATTCTGGTGGACAATGCCTCCCCGATCAAACCGGTTATGTGCAATCCGGAAAAAATGCCGGAAGCGAAAAAACCGCCTGTTGTGGCCAAAGGGCCTCCAAAAGTCAGCCCGAATGCACCCAAAGTGACATCCGCCCCGAAAGTGGATACACCCGCGCGTAAAACGGAGCCCAAACCGCCGGTTGCTACCAAAATAGAGCGGAAAGTGATGAAAACGGGCAAAATTTACCGCCTCGAACGCTTGTATTTCGATGCCAATAAGTACGAAATCAAACCTGAAAGCGAACCGGAATTGTACGCGCTCTACGATTTTCTGGCCAACAATCCCGACGTCGTGATCGAAGTCGGCGGACATACCAACAACGCTATGTGGCCCAATGAAGGTTTTGCACAGGAGCTCTCCACCAATCGCGCCAAAGCGGTTGCCAACTGGCTGGTCGGCAAAGGTGTGACCAACGACCGGGTGCAATACAAAGGTTATGGCTGGAAATACCCGATTCAACCCAATACCACCCCGGAAGGGAAAAAGAAGAACCAGCGGGTGGAGGTGAAGGTGTTGACGATGAATGGATGAGTGTTTTATTGAGTGTTTTAGTGTTTTTGGGTTTGAGTGTTTTGGTGTAGATACGCCTGGTATTAGTTTACAACATGGAGCAATGCACTCCAAAACACTAAAACCCAAAAACACTAAAACACTCAAGAAAACATCCGCAGCGCATTCGCCGTCGTCACCCGCGCAATTTGCGCCAGCGGCAGCACCTTGGCTTCCGACAACATTTCAGCAGTCTGCACGATATAGGCACTTTCGTTGCGTTTGCCGCGGTAAGGCACCGGCGGCAGGTAAGGCGCATCGGTTTCCAGTACCAGGTGTTCGAGGGGTATGTCCCGCAGGATGACGGGTAATTCCGATTTTGGATAGGTTAAAGTGCCCCCGATGCCGAGCATAAAACCGAGTCCGGTCATTTCCCTGGCTTCTTCCAAAGTGCCTGAAAAACAATGAAATATGCCGCGCAGCCGCCCGTCCTGCCCTTTTCTGACCAGTTCCAGGCATTCCTGGTTGCTTTCCCGCGAGTGAATAATAATAGGCCTGCCGAGGTCTTTGGCCCACTCGATCTGGCGCGCAAATGCGATCTTTTGAATCTCGAGCGTCGTTTTATCCCAATACAGGTCGATACCCGTTTCTCCGACGCCTGCCCATGCGCGCTGGCCAAGCCAGTGCTCCACTAGTTCCAGTTCTTTCTGGTAAGTATCGGGCTGCACATGGCTGGGGTGCAGGCCCATCATGGCAAAACAATGCTCCGGGAAAGCCGCTTCCAGGGCCAGCATACCTTCAATGGATTCCGCATCAATATTCGGTAGATACATCCGCACGACACCGGCATGGATGGCGCGTTGTACCATGTCGTGCCGGTCTGCGTCAAATTTGGGGGAGTACAGGTGCGCGTGGGTGTCGATGAGTTGTTGCAT
>JADLCC010000248.1 GCA_020847425.1 Saprospiraceae bacterium | reverse complement strand
TGGATGTTCAGTTGCTGCGCAAAATCGGATGCCGAACGGAGCCCCACTCTAGGATGGTTTTCGTCTATGGGAAACTGGCGTTCCAGCAGTTCCATAAACAGTGTCGCAATGCGCTGTGACGCGTTTATCTGCTGTTTATCGGCGGGTGCGGCAGGTTGCATTTTCATGGCAAAATGCAGGAGTTCAAAAACCAGGTTCCGCAACACATCGTACTTGTGCACATAGTCCGATTTGATTTCATCAAACATCTTTTGGTAGATGGCATCAACCAACCAGGCATGTTCATCCGACAATTCAAAAACATGGTTTCCGACAGGCTGGAATACGGAATATTGATTTAAGTCCCCGAACTTGTGGAAGAAGTGCTGGTTGAAAATGCAGTAAAATCCGGTTTTGATCCTTTCCAGGTTTACGCAATTGTATGGAATCTGTGGGTTGGAGAAAAACAATGCCTGCTTTTTGACGGAGACCACCCTGTCCGCATAATTCATATTGATATCGCCGACAACAAGCATTATTTTATAAAAATCCCTTCTTTTGTAAGTAAGCGGCTTCGTTTTGCCGGGTTCTACCGGCTCGTGCTGAAACACATTGAAATGCCCGATTTCATTTTTTATGTTATCAGGTATCCAGTCAAACTTTCGTTTGTAGAATTCTTCTATTGACTCCATATTATTCATCTTTCAAAACTTACTTACTTGCTGTCAACATAGTTTTTATGAAAGGAGTAAACCAGGCTCAGGTTCCATACAAAATCCCCTCCTGCAATATCGGTCTCAATGATTTTATTGACAATAGCCGAAATGGAAAGCGGGAAATTTTTCCTGGCTAATGTGCAGGATGCAGTAAAATAAAAGCCATCCCGCTCATCCAGTTTCAGGTAGTAAAATTGGGGGTTGAACTTCAGGAAAAACTGATTTGTCAGTTTGATATTCGAAAAGTTGGTATTGAATGTAATGAAGTGGGTGTTACCTATTGTTCCTGCATCGAGGCCATGTGAATAGAGGTAATATATGCCGACACTGATATTTTTTGTGATCGAATACCTGGGAAACAACTCTCCGGCCAGGTAACGCCTGGTAACCGTTGTTTCGCCAGTGTCTCCATTTATCGGCAGAATAGATGTTTTATAATTCAGCCCCAGATGGGCGCCTGTGTTCATCCGAAACCGGCCTTTATCAACCAATTTGTACCTGGCCCAGAAAAGAAACGTCCAGGGCTTTCCCGCCAATGAGAACCTGAGATCCGGGTCGAAACTAAATCTTTTTCTTCCCATCGACAACATGAAAATAGCCGCAGGTTTTTCCAATGAAAAACTGGGGACTATTGAAATTCCGTTGTTGGTGGCACTCACCGTGCCAGAAAAGTGGCTTATAACTTTCACACTGTCAGTCGTTTGTGCAAAGGAGGCGTACATGAGATGGACAAGCAAAAAAGGCAATACTGCGCACCGAATGCATTTTTTTATCGAAGGAAGGGCTGCAAAGAAAACGCCATTGCTGGTCAGCCGATTGCGGTATAGATGTTTCATACTGCAAAGAGCGGGCGATTTCGCGCTTTTTCTAAACACATTTCAAAGCGAAACTTACGATTTTCAAACAATCGTTCAGATGTGTTGCACCCAAATATGGCAAACTACTTATAAGTTTGATTTTCAACCCCTTTTGTGTGTATACCTGTCATCCACGCACAGCGGTAAATTCCACCAACGTATGTGACCAAAAGCAAAAATCCAGTTTAAAGACCCCGAAAGGGATCTTATTTGCGAAAATGTCCTATTTTGACACGTTCAAAAATGCCCATTCCAACTTTTACGATTTTTAAACCATTCAAAACGAAGGAATTATGTTCGGTCAACGTCAACAGGGTAGCGGATTCCGCATCTCCCCCACCCTCATCATCGCATTGGTCATGGCTGCTTTTACGCTGTTCAAGTACTACGGCCAAAGTTCTGTCAACACCATCACGGGCGAAACGCAGCATATTTCTATGACCCCCGACCAGGAAATAGCCATGGGCCTGCAAAGCGCGCCACAAATGGCTGAGGAATTCGGTGGCCTGAGCCGCGACCAGCAGGCAACGGCCGTCGTTAAACAGGTTGGCCGGCGCATCGTACAAAACTCGGCCGCTGCGCAAACACCCTATCAATATGACTTTCACCTGCTCGCCGACCAACAAACGATCAATGCTTTTGCCCTGCCCGGCGGACAGATTTTTATCACGGAAGCCTTGTTGTACCGCCTGACTTCCGATGGAAAAACCCTCGATTCCGATATGCTGGCTGGTGTGCTCGGCCATGAAGTCGCACACGTGGTAGCGCGGCACAGCGCTGAAAAAATGGCGCAAATGGAACTGGCTCAAGGACTTACGGGCGCCGCCACTATGGCGACTTACGATCCTTCCAACCCCAATTCAGGTTATATCGCGCAGGCTGTAGCCAATATGATTTCCCTGAAATACGGCCGCGACCAGGAGTTGCAAAGCGACAACCTCGGCGTGCGTTTTATGATGGAATCCGGATTTCAACCCGCACAAATGATCGGGGTCATGGAAATCCTGAAACAGGCTGCCGGCCCCAACCGTACGCCCGAATTCCAAAGCTCCCACCCCGATCCGGAAAACCGGGCCGAAAGAATCCAGGAAGCGATTGCGGAGTGGGGGGGGAAGTTGGGGAAATAGTTATGAGTTATGAGTTATGAGTTATTGGAGTTTCAGGCTAGAATGGGGAAGAATGTATCCTCTATTTTCCCATTCCAGCCTGAAACTCCAATAACTCATAACTCATAACTCATAACTATTAAGCAGGTTCCCGCTCGATCGGACAAGTCATACAATGCGAGCCGCCGCGGGCGCGGGAGAGTTCGTTGGAAGGAATAGTGATGATCGTATTTTCCACTTTATCGGGCGTAATTTTGCCATTTTCAATATCACGCAGGAGTTTTTCTGCGCCGATCACTTTGTATCCCACCTCTTTAAATGCCTTTTCGGTGATCGGGTTGCGGTCGTAGGTCACAGCAACACCGGGTTTGAGGGCGACCAGGTTGCAGCCATCGGTCCATTGTTCGCGCTCCTGGTAGGGGCTTTCGCCGCGGCCGGCCCAGATAAATTCCATTTTAGGATTCACTTCTGCCAGCAGAAAGTCTTTCAGGCTGGGGTATTCCACTTCTTCACCTGTCGAGCGGTGCACATCCACGTATGAGCCCAGTCCGTCCTGCACGATGGGTTTGTAAGCGACCATGTGGTTGTGGTTGATCTGGGTAAAAATGGTATCGATGTGCATGTAGGTGCGCTCCGCAGGAATATTGACCTGCACGACATTTTTGATGATGCCGCGGTCGAACAGGTAGTTTTTCAGCGCTTCGAAGGCATAGTTATTGGTGCGTTCAGAACAACCGATGAGCAGGTAGTCGTTGTGGATCATCATCACATCGCCGCCCTCGATACTGATCGTTTCGCCGCGTTTATTGGGTGGAAATTTATCTACCCGGTTGAGGTTGATAGTTTTGCCGTCCGCTTTCAGGCGGCGGAAAACAGGGTGGCTGCTGAAAATCAGTCGCGTTAAAAAGTTTTCGCGAAAACGGGCTTCTTTGGCGGCTTTGGTGATAATCACATGCTCTTTGACCGTCACGGCCAGATCGCGGGTGAAGATCAGGTTGGGGATAGGGTCGAAGAGGATACGGTCCTCCGGTTCGAGGTAGCCGGTGATGAGGGTATCGGCCAGTTGTTCGGGCGAGAGACCCGCCAGGCGCGGAATAAAAGAGTAAGGCAACTCTTCAAAATCGGTGATTTTATTGATCACCTCGTATTTACTTTCTTCGTCCCTGGTACTTTCGGCAAGCAGGTCGCGCACTTCCAGCACATTGTCTTTGCCGACAAAAGCGCGCAATACATTTACAAAAATGTCGTGTTCCTCCTGCATTTTGGGCAAATGCACAATATCGTCGAACAACAATTCGCCGGCCCGTTTGGGTGTGATGCGTGCAATGCCTTCGTCGGGGCGGTGTACAATTACTTTTTTGAGTTTTCCAATTTCTGAGTCAATGTAAATGCGGCTATTCGCGTCCATCATAATGTTTGTATTTGGAAATAATTGGTCTGGCTAAAAACGCCGCGAAGGTAGGGTGAATATTGCACATAAAAACGAGGGTGTCTTGAAAGGTTGATGAGGGTTGATAAGGGTTGATAAGGGTTGATAATAGCCGCTCTACGAAGCGATCCCCCATATTTTGAGGAACTATTATCAACACCTATCAACCCTTATCAACCCTCATCAACCTTACAAGACACCCTCGTACAAAAAAAAGACGGCGAGATATGGCCTGTACTTTATTTAAACGGGTTCGAGAATTTTGGATCGTTGGTGTAACGGGTGTCCGTCAGCGCCGTCAAAAAGGCAACCAGCGATTTTTTATCCGTCTCCGAGAGGTTCATGCGCAACGGTTGTCCGTCGAAACCCCTCAAAGACCAGTGCAGATTGGGGGAGTTTTCGATGTTTTCGCTGTAGTGGTTCACCACATCATCCAGGGATGTAAAACGGCCATCGTGCATATAGGGAGCTGTGAGCGCTACATTGCGCAGAGATGGAATTTTAAACATGCCATCTTTACCGGGGCTGTTAGCGCCCAGTCCTTTATCGGCCGGATTTTTTTCCAGTCCGATGTCGGCGAAAGTTTCCTGGAAAAAAGTGCCTGTTGTTACCGGATTGTGGCAAACGCCGCATTGAGCCTGCCCAAAGAACAGGTTCATACCTTGCAGTTCTTCACCGGTCAAAGCGCCCGGATTCTGAACGCCGCCCCAGCCGCCGGGAATGGCTGCATCGAAGGAGGAATTGACGGAAACCATGGAAGTCAGAAATTGGCTGATGGATTCTGCGATGCGTTCGCGGGTCACATTTTCATCGCCAAAAGCATTCTGGAACAGCGGTTTGTAGTAGTCCAGTTGACCGAGTTTTTTCTCCAGCGCATCAAAATTATCCATGCCCATTTCGACGTGGTTTTTGATGGGTTGCAGCACCATTTCTTTCAGATTGTCTTCCCGGGCATCCCAGAAAAAAGTCTGCATATCCGCCGGATTGGTAATGGAACTGGCATTCCGCTTGGTCAGTCCGCCGTCGAAGCCGACGCTGAAACGCACGGGGTCAGCAAATCCGTTTTCCTGCAGGTGGCAGGAAGCGCAGGCCGTTTTATTGTTGAGCGATAATTTCGGATCATAAAACAAAACCCGGCCGAGTGTAGCGCCGTGGTCGGTGACCTTGCTTTGCAGCGCCGTACCCAGGTGCGACATGTGGGCAGGCAATGCCTGGTCGCGGTAAGTGAATGGCTGTTCAGGTAGTTTCAGCACATCCGACTCATATTTATAAGGGAGTACGCTATCCTTTTTACAGTTGGTGAGCAAAGACATACTGCCGATAAAGAGCAAGGCAGCAATAGAAGTGAGTTGTATATTTTTCATGTGAAAAATATTTAGGGTATGAAAAAACAGGGTTGTTAAAAACGGTATATCAGAAAAATACTGGACGGCAAAATCGTGACCAGATCCTCTGTAGTTTCCCGGAAAATCTGGTCGTTCAACTCGGGAAAGTTTCGGAAAATACGGGCACTGTCCCGCTTCCCATAAATCATATAAAAACTGGCTTCGGTATAAATTCCGAGATTGGGGTTGATCCAGAAATGAAGGCCGACAAATGGGCCGCCTCCAAAACCTTCGAATTGCTCTACTTTTTCAATCACATCGAATCCGCTGTCGATCACCTGTTTGTCTTTGCGCCATTTACCTACGGCATCCAGACCGAAACTCCCTTCAAACCGACGCCCCAGAGGCATGCGGTAATCGAAACCCACACGCGCATCCAGCGCTGTTTTTCTGTTTTTTTCCGAGTCGGCAAAACCTTCTTCCCGCATTTCGGTGTACTTATTGGAGCCGCCTGCGCCGAGGCGAACACCCAATTTGCGGTTTAAACCCAGTCTGTACGTCAACAGGTAAGGGTTTTCGTTGGCAGAATCGCGATTTACCTTGATGATTTTGTTGAGGATATTGGTAAAATTCACCCCCAGTTCGTTGCTGATTTGAAGGCGTTTTTTGACGGCAGGCATTTCATCCTGTCCATACAAGCCGGCGGAATATCCAAGCAGTGCAATGGCGACAATAATTATTCGGTTCATAGGTCTATTTTTTTAACAAGTACCTGATTCAAACCATTCACACCACTGCCTACAAAAACCACGCCTCCCGGAACGGCTTCTATCACTCTCGGCGATGCGCTGGTAAAACGCCGCGTACCAATTACTTCCAGGGATGGAAATTTCATTTTTTGGATCAAGGTTCCGCCAAATGTGAAATCCAGGTATGCAACGTATAAATACAAGCCGTCCGGTGAAAAATCCAGGTCTGCATATCCATTGTTGAGTAGCGGCACCTGAAGTACCAGGTTCAGGTTCTGGTCGTAAACGGATCCGTCAAATTGAGGAACAAAATACTGGCCATTTTTAGAAACAGGAATATCGCGGTAAAAAACACTGAACGTATTGGTCGTTTTTTCAACCAAATTGGTAACGTTGCCCGTTGCAGCATCGACATTGTACACCATAATGCGATAGGGAGAAGCCTCTACCATACGGTTGGTGGTTTTGTCGAGCATCAGCAGGGTGCGGTGGGTGTAATAATCCGTGCGGTAATGGGCTTTTACGACCGACATATCCGTTTTGCGGCGCGCCGCAAAACTCTCGTTAAAATCATATTGCGTGGTATAAATCCGATCACCTTCCCCTGCGATCAGGGAAAATCCGGAAAATGGTACGGACCAGTAGTTTAACTGGGTCAGGTCAGGCAGGCTGTACTTGAACAGGTTATTGTAGCCGGCCCACCAGTAGAGCACACTTTTTCCGTTTTCCACCGCCACATCCAGACACATGTTATCTCCATTGGTAAACTGAACGGAACGTTGCGATTTAATTTGCTTGGTGGAATAATCCACTACCCGCAGGATACCGGTAAACTCGTCGCCAAGGATAACCCAGTTAGAATCCGCAACAAATTTGATCACGCCCCCGTTGCCTTCAACCAGCAGGTTGTCGAAGGAGATTTCAGTAGCGGCACTTTCTACAAAACGTTCGCCGAAGCCTACATACAGTTTGTAATACAGTTTTTGAACAATCGGCAGCGCTGCATCCACAAAGGAAGTAGTATCCGAAATGTCTGACTGGAAAATGATCTCCACGTCTCCTGTGCTAAAAACAGGGCGCAGCCCGATGGGAATCGGATTTCGGGAACGGACGACCACATATTTTTCAAAGTTGGACACATTCACGGCATCCCAGTGCAGGATTACCTTGTCGTTCGCCGCAGTCGTTTGAAGTGTGAGCGGGAAATTTTGGTCGGTATTGTCTATAATCAGTTCGTCTTTGCAGCCTGCCAAAAAAGCGAGCAGCAGCAACGACAACAAAGAAGTGAATAGTTGTTTTCCGTACACCATCTTTTCATTTAGGGTTGACGCAAAATAAGTAAAAGGGCAAAATTGCAAAGAGCAAATGGCAATGTTAATCAATGAGTTACAGAAGAATTAGTTCAAACTAATTTTGCTTGATTACTTATCTTGTCAAAGATAACACAATGGGCTAAACATATAACCGAAGTATAGAAGCAATTATTTGACCAAACGCTGCTTTTTGTCAGATTATACTGACAAAGACGGTGGTCACAATTAAATGGTTGGTCAGTATGAGTCATTTTTTATCAAAATGATTAAGAACGTATTCGGGAATTTTATTTTGCTCCTGGTCTCCGTTTCTTTGCATGCACCTGGTTTCTCTGTCCACCTGCGCACAAAGGTGTACGATATTGAACACCTGTTACACAAAACAGCATTAGCAATATACTCAAAATCAGCATTTTAGCATTTCGGCACAACCTGTGAGGTATTCTGAAGTCTTTGGAATTTTGCCACTATACTTTATTGCGTATTCGAAGATCTGAAGTCAGTTGTACCAACTCCTCGAATACTCAAAAAAACAAAACCCTCCATATGCTACAAAACTATGTTCGCCTCGCCATACGCCAACTCCATAAAAACCGCACCTACGCCGTTATTAATATTGCGGGGCTGGCCGTCGGCGTGGCGGCTTGCCTGCTGATCTTTCGCCTGGTACACTATGAACTGAGTTTTAATACCTCTTTCAATAATTATGACCGGATCGGGCGTATCGTAACCAACGACGTCAGTGCCACGGAAGGCCAATTCTACACCGCCGGCATTCCCGTTCCTGCCATGGATGAAATGCAGCAGAAGATTGCTGCATTTACGCAGTTCGCCCGGATACATACCATGTGGCCTACCATCACGATACCGACCACTCCAGGCAGTTTTTTGGGCAGGAAAATACCCACGGATGACGAAAAGGAAACGGCTATTTTTACGGAGCCGGCCTTTTTTGCTATCTTCGACTGGCCCTGGTTGGCCGGCGATGCCAACAGTGCCTTGCGGGAACCCAATTCAGTAGTACTTTCCGAAAAAATGGCGGAAAAGTGTTTCGGCTCCTGGCAATCGGCCGTCGGACAAACGGTTGTGATGGACAATGCGACCCTGCTGACCGTACGTGGAGTAGTGGCAACACCGAAACCCAACTCAGATTTCCAGTGCCACGTCTTCGTTTCGTATGAAACGTTGAAAAATTCGCCCGATCTGTATTATTTCAGTCCGGACTGGGGGAGCACCAGTAGCAATGACCAGGCATTTGCACTTTTGCCGGCGCCCGACCAATGGGCTGCGGCCAATTCCGCGCTGGCGCAAATTGGTCAGGAGCAATACAAGAATCCGCGCACCACCCGGACCCACGCCATTCAGCCGCTCAGAGAGGTACACTATGACGAGCGCTACGGCAGTTCGGCAGGTAGCCATATGACTGAAAAAAGCAGGCTGTGGATCCTGGCGCTCATCGGCGCTTTGGTATTGGCAATGGCCTGTTTCAATTTTGTCAACCTCGCTACGGCGCAGGCCGCCAATCGCTCCCGGGAAGTTGGCGTTCGCAAATCGCTGGGTGGCAGCAGAAGTCAACTGGTCAAACAATTCATGGGTGAAACCGTCGTACTGGTCAGTTTTTCCGTTGCGCTCGGTGCAGCACTGGCCTGGATCGGCGCACCTTTATTGAATTTCATTTCCGACGTGCCGGCGGCTCAACCCTTTTTGAACGACCCTTCGGTGCTGCTTTTTCTGCTCGCCACAACTGTTGTAGTGAGCCTGCTCGGCGGGTTTTACCCTACCCTGGTGCTGTCGGGTTTCGAGCCGGTCAAAGCGCTCAAAAACAGTATTACATCTTCTACCGTCGGTGGTGTGTCGCTGCGTAAAGCCCTGGTGGTCACACAGTTTGTCATTGCTCAGGCCCTGATTATCGGCACACTCGTTACCATCAGCCAGATGGATTTTTTAAAAAAAATGGACCTGGGTTTTAAACCTGATCTGGTTTATGTCTTGCAGGGCATCAGTACCGACAGTTCGAGTATCCGGCGTTTGGAAAGTTTTAAAAATGAACTACGCGCTATCCCTGCCGTAACATCCGTTAGTTTCAGCAGCGACGCACCTTCCTCGGGCAATAACTGGGCAAGCAACTTCGCCTACAACAGCAGCGAAGATGCTCCTTTCAGCACCTACCTTAAAGTGGTGGATGCTGATTTTTTCAATACCTATGGCCTCCGTATCGTTGCCGGCAGGGCACTGCAACCCAGCGACACCGCCCGGGAATATGTGGTCAACGAACTGTTGTTAAAAAAATTAGGGGTGACCGATCCGCAGGAAGCCATCGGCAAAACATTCCGGCTGGGTGGCGGCTATCCAAAACCGATCGTTGGGGTTGTGCAGAATTTTACCGCGAATTCAGCCCGGGAGGAGATGAAACAGATGGTCATTTTCAGCAGAAAATCGAATTACAGTACGGCTGGAATCAAAATAAGGCCCGAAAACCTGGAGGCCACTACCGGCGCCATTCAGCAACTGTTTGAAAGGGCTTTTCCGGAACAGGTTTTTGACGGCCAGTTCATGGACGAAAAAATTGCCGAATTCTACCGCGACGAATCGCGGTTCTCCGCCCTGTGCAAAGGGTTTGCCGGGCTGGCTATTTTTATTTCCTGCCTCGGCCTGTATGGCCTGGCTACCCTCATGGCCATTCAACGCACCAAGGAAATAGGTATCCGGAAAGTGCTCGGCGCATCTATTTCCAGTGTTATCGGCTTGTTGAGCCGCGATTTCCTGCTGCTGGTGCTGATCGCTGCCGTGTTTGCAGTGCCACTCGCTTATTATGCCATGCAGACCTGGTTAAAGGATTTCCAATACCAGACGCCGCTGTCGTGGTGGCTGTTCGCCCTGACCATCGCTACCGCTATGGCTGTTGCATTGTTCACAGTCGGTTTGCGCACTTGGAGTGCTGCGCGGGCGAATCCGGTGGAGAGCCTCAAGAATGAATGATGTCGTGAGTTGTGAGTCGTGAATCGTGAGTGGTGCTTCGCCCAATGTATTTGTGTATAACTTGGGCGAAGCGCCCACTCACGACTCACAACTCACGACTCACGTTTTTATTGCCATCCGCACACTACCCCGCCCATGAGCGCCAGGGTAACGATCCAGTAGCCCGCGTGAATAGCGATATAGCGGCCGCTTCTGCGTTCAAACAGCGCATTGATGGCGACCAGGGGTAAGGCAAAAAAGATAGCACTGATGGTTCCGTGCAGTGCACCATGTTTGAAAGACCGGTAGTTTTGGCCGTATTTGGCCATAAAATCAGACAGCCATTTGCCAATCTCGGAGTTAGGGTCGCCGAAACCTGGTTCATCCAGCAAGACAGAATAAACATGCGTCTGGTGGATCACCACCGAATTCAGTATCATGGCCAGCATAAAACTAAAAACGAAAGTGAGGCCGAAGATGAGCGCCATATTGCCTTTTTTTAATGCGTCTTCTGTCAGGCCAGTGGCCTTCATCCACGCATTTGCAAATAACATGGGACTGTACCAGAGTGCGCCGACTGCCAACGGAATGAGCGCCGCTACAAGCATGGCTAACCAATTGATGTCCATAAGGTAAAAGTTTTAGGTTAAGTAAGTAATGAATTCAAGGTTCAAATGTAACACTTTTTGTTTTTTATTTACTTTTTTAAAACATAAAAAAAGTTCAACTTTTGTCCATAGTTGTTGTTTTCTGCGCTTATGGAACTTAAAATTATTTACCTGTACGATGCGCTCTGTGGCTGGTGCTACGGTTTCAGTCCCGTGATGCAGCGCATTCATGAAAAATATGCCGGCCAAATCGAGTTCGAGGTCATGTCCGGCGGTATGATCATGGGTTTGCGGGCAGGCCCGATCGGCGAAGTAGCGCCGTATATCGCCAAGGCCTATACCGACGTGGAGAACGCCACGGGCATCAAGTTTGGCGCTCCGTTCCTCGAACAGATACTGGCACCCGGAACGGCCATTTTTTCGTCAGAAATGCCGGGGATCGCTATGACGGTATTTCGCAAGCAACGCCCGGAGCAGGTTATGGAATTTGCACATGTGCTGCAAAATGCCTTGTATTCCAGTGGAATAGAACTGAGCATTGCCGAAAACTATATCCCGCTGGTCGAGTCGTTCGGTCTGTCCGGCCCCGAATTCGTAGAGGCGCTTCAAAACGAAGAAAACCGGTATGAAACCATGCTGGAATTTCAAACCGTTGCCAACTGGGGCGTCAACGGCTTCCCTACCGTACTGCTCAAGCCGGCCTCAGACCACCAGTATTATATGATCGCGCGGGGTTACACTTCTTTTGAACGGCTGGATGAAGTGATTGGGAAGTTTGGTGGGTAGTGTTTTGGTGGTTTAGTGTTTTGGTGTTTTGGTGTTTTAGTGTTTTGGGCTGTAAACTCCTGAAGAATTAACCAAACCCGAGCGAAATGGTCCAAAACACTAAAACACTAAAACACTAAACTTCATTTGTTAAGTTTACGTAAAATAGCAAATTACACTTGCATTGTCGCGCCAATCGGGCATACATTTGCACATCTTAATCAATTAGTTAAATAAAGTAGTTAATACGTGTCAGCAGCAGTTAGTACGGAAGAAAATATCCTCGAAGCAGCACGAAAGGTGTTTATGCAGAAAGGGTTTGCGGCAGCGAGAATGTGCGAAATAGCCGAGATGGCGGGGATTAATCAGGCATTGCTCCATTATTATTTTCGGAGTAAGGATCGGCTGTTCGGGGTGATTTTTGAGCAGCAATCACAAAATTTTTACTCCAACATCATTTCGATCCTGCACTCGGAAGTGCCTTTTTTTGAAAAATTACGGTTGATGATCGCTACGGAAATTGAAAAAATCAGTTCTGCGCCTTATCTGCCGATGTTCATCCTCAATGAAATGCACAGCAACCCGAAAAGGATGCAATGCAATGGCACATTAGACCGGAGTACACATTTTTTTAAAACTTTTAACGACCTGGTAGAGCAG
The DNA here is from genome assembly GCA_020847425.1 of Saprospiraceae bacterium. Lineage (GTDB taxonomy): Bacteria > Bacteroidota > Bacteroidia > Chitinophagales > Saprospiraceae > M3007. The sequence continues at coordinate 3,245 of JADLCC010000248.1, read as the reverse complement.
GAATACAAAGCAGGACGAATCCGTAAAGTGTGCCCCAAACAATTATTTTTGTCCATTATGGGTATCACAATGTTCCCGTTTCTCGCGCAGCCCATGATAAAAATGGCTATGGAAATTGATGGAAAGTCCTTTGAACAATTGATGCAGGAAAGGGCTGAACACGCCAGTGAATTGATTATCCGTTCCCTCGAGGTATAATACATGTAGGTTCGGGCGGTTTACAAGAAGCCGCACATACCCGAACAAGTTCTTGCATAATCAATTGATTATCAAGAATTTTCATTTCTTTTCAATTTTTACTTTTTCATTCGTAACGCTCCTTCTTTTTAAAGCCATAGCGAGTATGTGCTCTTGCATTAACCCGTAATGGCTATTTTTAAAAATTTAGTTTAACTAAAAAATTAAACCAAAATACTAATCCAGTTGTTCGGTCTCTCAAATCGTTTTTTTTACTCCGGGTCATCCCTTAAAAACAACAACTCAGCCAATGGATTTGACCGGTCATCGAAAAACGCTTTTATCGTCAGCGGATATGGGTATTACTTGTGGGGCGTGAATTGTGAATTGTGAATTGTGAATTGTGAATTGTGAATTGTGAGTTGTGAGTTGGCGCCATCTCAACATCCTCAACATCCTCAACAATCTCAACATCCTCAACATCCTCAACATCCTCAACATCCTCAACAATCCCAACATCCAATTTTAATCCGATCTCGTATTGTTCTATAGTGGTGTGCGAACCTGATTCGCCAGAATGCTATGCATTTCAGGTAATACATCACTTTTCATAACACTCGACAAAACACTTTGTAAGTGTATGATTATCAACACTGAGTTACTGATAACCATTAACGAATAACTACTACCAGCATGAATACAAATCTTTTACATAAAATTCGCGCATACCAGGCCCCTGATGATTTAAAAAGAGCCAATTTATACCCCTATTTTCGCACGATAGAGTCAGAACAGGACACCGAAGTTATCATCGGTGGCAAGCCGGTATTGATGTTCGGTTCCAACAGTTACCTGGGACTGACCAACCACCCCAAACTAAAAGAGGCAGCCAACCGCGCCATCCAACAATATGGAACCGGTTGCGCGGGTTCCCGTTTCCTCAACGGCACCCTGAAAATCCACATCGAACTGGAAGAAGCCCTTGCCGATTACCTGAAAAAAGAAGCCGTACTGCTGTACAGCACTGGTTTCCAGGCAAACCTGGGCGCTATCGCCCCACTTGCAGGCCGCAACGACTATATTTTTATCGATGAACTGGTACACGCTTCCATCATCGACGGTACCCGACTGTCTTTTGGAAAAGTGGTAAAATACCGCCACAACGATATGCAATCGTTGGAACAACAACTGCGCCGGGCGGAAGGCGATGGCTCGAAAATGATCGTAATGGATGGCATTTTCAGCATGGAAGGCGATATCGCCAACCTGCCGGGCATCGTCAAACTCGCTGAAGAATACGATGCAACCATCATTGTCGACGATGCGCACGCCGTAGGCGTCATCGGGCGGCAGGGTCGCGGAACTGGCGACCACTTCGGACTGCACCACAAAGTGGATATGATCGTGGGCACTTTTTCCAAATCGCTGGCTTCTTTGGGCGGTTTTGTGGCTGCCGACCATGATATGATCAACTACCTGAAACACAACTCCCGCGCACTGATTTTCAGCGCCAGTATGACGCCGGCCGCCGCCGCCAGCGCCCTGGCCGCTATCGAAATCATCAAACAGGAGCCGGAACGCATCCAAAAACTCTGGCAAAATACCCACTACGCCATGGCTCAACTCAGAACGGCTGGTTTTGAAATCGGTAAAACGGAATCTCCCATTCTGCCGATTTATATCCGCGACGACATGAAAACCTTCCAGTTTGCCAAAATGATGGCCGATGACGGTGTGTTTGTCAATCCTGTCGTTTCTCCTGCCGTGCGCAGCACCGATTCCCTGATCCGTTTCTCCCTCATGGCTACCCACTCCTTCGAACAAATCGACCGGGCTGTGGAAATCATGTGGCGCAATGCGCAGATTTTGGAGTTGCACGAATCGGTACAGTATAATTGAGTAAGTGTTTTTGTGTTTTTGTGTTTTTGTGTTTTGGAAGGTGCATTGCCCTGAAATGAATGAATGTCTAACGCAGCGTACTCCAAAACACAAAAACACAAAAACACGAAAACACAAAAACATACCACCTATGTCAAACCATACACTATCAGCCCCCGCAACCACCCGCATCAGCATCGAAAAGGTGAATACACGGCGTGAACTGGCGCAGTTCATCGACTTTCCGCACGACCTGTATGCCGGTGACCCCAATTACGTTCCGGAGCTGTTTATGGCACAGGAAGAACTGTTGAACGCGCAAAAAAGCCCGTTTTTAAAGCATTCGGAGGCTGATTATTTCCTGGCCCGATCGGCAGAGGGTAAAATTGTGGGCCGTATCGCTGCCATTCAAAACAACAATTACACCCAGTTTACCGGCGACAAAGCAGGTTTTTTCGGTTTTTTTGATGTGGAAAACGATTTTGAAACGGCGCAGGCGCTGCTCGATACGGCATCCCGCTGGTTGCGGGAACGTGGATTCGATCGGGTGATCGGACCGGTCAATTTTTCCACGAATGAAACCTGCGGCGTACTAATTGAACATTTTCAGGAGCCGCCGTTTGTGCTGACTACCTACAATTACCCGTATTACGCCGAATTGCTGGAACGCTACGGCTTTGTCAAACACGTCGATCTGCTTAGTTATGAGTTGGATCCGGGTTTTTTAACCCCTGAAATGGAAGACATGGCAGCCAGACTGGAAGCGCGGCTGGCGCGGCGCGGTATCACGATCCGCACCCTCGATATGAAGCACTTCGACCGGGAACTCGAAAATTTCCTGCCGATCTACAACGCATCCTGGGATAAAAACATGGGTTTTGTGCCCATGACGGAGGCGGAACTTCGACAGATGGGCAAAGACCTGAAAATGGCGGTCGATCCCGATTTTGTTTTTTTTGCGGAACAAGACGGAAAAACCATCGGCGCGGGCATCACAATCCCCAACCTGAACGAGATTTTTATCAAAATAAAACGCGGGCGCCTGTTCCCAACAGGCGGTTTCCGTTTTTTAGTCGGCAGAACATCCATTCACAGTGTGCGCATTATCGCGCTGGGCATCCTGCCCGAATACCGCCGTACCGGGCTCGACATGTGCATGTACGTGCGCAGTTACCAGGCCGCCCTCCGCA
>JADLCC010000247.1 GCA_020847425.1 Saprospiraceae bacterium | reverse complement strand
TTTCTCCGAAGGTACAGGCAAAATTTGAATTTGCGAAATAGCAATGCCCGCCTCCAATGATGTTCAACTGTGTTTTGTATGTTGCTGCTGTGGAATCATACATGATGTCCTGCTGCTGTGAAGGAGGCGTCACGCAATCATTGACGCCACTGAATAACAATGTGGGCACTGAAATAAATGTAGCGGCTTGAATGGAAGACGGATTGGTGTTTGCAGCGGCAAATGAAACCAGGGTTGTAATCGCTGAATTGTCTTTTGCGGCAAGGAAAGCGCTCCCGCCTCCCATGGAATGTCCCATGATGGCTGATGTTGTGCCAACGCTGGTGGATGGAATAAGTATTCCCGCTCCACTGCTCTGAATTGTTGTGATCAGAAATGCAAGATCTTTCCCGAAGTTGTCATGGTTTGGAGAGAAACCGCTTTCTGACGTTGGAAATGCCAGGATATATCCTTCCGGGACAAGCAAGTCCCAGAAATTTTGGTACGCACCCACGGACATAACAAAACCATGACCAAATGTGATGAGCGGAAAAACGCCGGTCATCATCGGTGTGTTGTTGCCTGCAGATGTTGCGGGGTAATACATCTCTGTTACAATTTGACGATTGTTTCGTGACGAATCAACAAAAGTAATCGTGGTGTGTCCGACTTGCTGTGCAGACAAATCCAAACAAAGCAGGAGGGAAGCAAGTATTAAATTGATTTTGATTGGCATCGTGTTAATTTTTACCCATTGTTTTAAATATCCATGGATATGAAAGGTTGTTTCCGCCCCGGGAGGTGTTCCTACTTTGCCAAACCGCCCTCGCCCAGCGCCGCGGCAGTGTCTTTTTCGACCTGCCGCAAACGTACAGCAGGATATTTTTTGTGTTTCCGGACACAGGCAATCCACTACAATTCAGTCCCTAAAAGTACACATTTAATAGTAGGGTAGGCAACATTCCATTGTACCTATGCGGCAGGTCGAAAAAGACACTGCCGCGGCGCTGGGGTTGAGAGGCTTAGTGAGCGGAGGATGTCGGTTGGCGCAACAGGAATACCTGCCGGGGCGGGAAGCGATTGTTCGTGGATTCTTATTTATCAAAGATGCCGTTTCAGGCTGTTATTGGTACTGTTTAATTTGCTCCACTAAGTCAAAGAATTCCGGATTGTCGTAATAACCACGGTCTTCCGGGTTTTCAGGTTGTCGGAGGACATATTCCTTAATGCTGATGCCGTTTTTATTCTTATAGTTTGGGTCGGCGCCGTTTTTCAGCAATGTTTTGCAACAGGCCCACTGTCCCCTATATACTGCATATAAAAGGGGGGTAAGATTATCCTGGCGTTGTTCGTTATATGTTATAGCATTGACATCGGCTCCATACTTTATCAACAACTCAATAATTTCGGCCTTTTGGCCATCAATGCAATATAAAAGAACTGTTTGTGATGGCTCTAGAGTGCAGTTAGGATCCGCTCCATGTTGTAAAAGCAATTCTGTGAAGTCAGCCTTGCCACAATAGGCCAAGTTAGAAAATGTATAGCAATGGTTGGAGTCAATCTTTGCACCAGAATCAAGCATATATTTTAACGCATTGAGCTTGTGTCCATTCGAATTGCTGTCATCTTTGGCATCATGCAAAATATCGTACAACAACTGTTTGTCCTGAAGGTGCTCAGGATGCGATTGCAATAAAGATTTCCATTTCCGTACTTTGCCATTTCGAAAGGCATCAAACAATTCGCTCAAAACCGGGTCGTTATAATGCGGCGTAAATGGTTGTCTGGTATCCTGAAATATCAAACTTGACCCCGACAAAGCGAGCAAAAAGACGACAAATGCGGCAAAACACAAAAGCCCAATAGCGAGTCCAAGGTATTTAATCCAGTTGTTTGTCGGCAGATTGAATACCACCAGAAAGACAATTGCCACAACAGGCAACAATATTAAGGATTGGCCTAGCCCTCTGGTGGCTGCATCTCCCCCTGATTTGGTCTCAAATGACATGAAGACCAGAAAAATCAGCATTCCGGCAATGATCAGATAAGTTAAGATAGAAAGCATTTTACGTGACATTGTTCAAGCCTGTTCATTACTGTTTTACTAAACAAACACAAAAACCGAGAGATGTAAATACCACATTATCACAGGGACAATGCCCGGCAAATTCTTTCGGTCGGAACTTCTTAATGGATGTATTGGGGGTTATGATTACTAGTTTGGCGTGGACGAATGTGCGTCGTTTAGACAGCATTTTCGTCCGTGCCGTGTTGGAAGCATATTTATTAGCCTTCAAATTCCTATCATCAATACCAAATAAACAAACGAAAACGCTTTGCTCCAATATATTCCACTATTTCCAGCCGATCAAGGGGCATATGCCATATTGAAATCCAACATTTACCCGAGCTGATAGGCCACCAATACAAACCAATCATCGTTTTCTGGTACAAAGTTGTCCGGTGGAATTATATTCCAGGTTTGGTTCGTCAGATGCATTTCAAAAGTGAAGTTCCGTGGACTATCCAGATGAATCTGTCCATTATTTTTGGCATACGCGGTTACTGCTACCACATCAATTTCCCCCAATTGCGCCCAATAAGGGAAATGATGTTTTTCCAATTTCACCGCCAAAGGTTGGCCTTGTCTTTGCCATACGTGCCATTCGTTCGGAAAGTCGTGGCGGAGGGAGAAAAGGCGCTGCAGCGGTACTGCACCGAGTTGGGTGGTAATATCATTCAAATGCCCGATTGCCGCAGATTTCAGGTCACTATTCTCTCGGGCCGTATAACGCAGATGGACGACCACATCCGAGATGGTATTGTAGTCAAATTGTCGCAGACTCTTTTCGTCCATCATTTCCAGCCTCCAGGTACTAATGGCGCCGGCGTTTTCAAAGGGCAGATAGCGCTCGTCCCGGAAATTGAGTTCAAAGAGGCCACTATCGTTTTGTGCGGAGCTGGTGGCGATGGACAGGACGCCGGCTAAGGCGCTTTGGAAGCGCTCGTCCAACTCGCCAGTTCTGGCATATTGGCTGCCGGCAACAGTATTTATACGCGTACTGCTACTTTGCAGGCGAAGCGTTGCATTGATCGTGGTGTATGGCCCGGCCACGCAAGGAATAGAAATGCCGACCGACTTGATGCGCCGGTAATAATGGCCGGGGAAGTCCAGATCGAATATTTCTTCGGGGATAGAGAAGTCGCAAAAGCCATTTTCGCGGAGTTGAAGCAGGGCAAACGGATTAAGCATGTTGAGGGAAATGTGTTTGGTGATTTCAAACGCGCGCTTGTTGGCTTCCATGTAGGCTATTTCCAATTGCCGCAAAGCAAATTGCAACTGCTCCCCGGACAGCAAGCCTTCATAACCGGTGTTCCAATATCCATAGTTGATTATATCGCGGGCCGGGTCACGCTCTAAACCCAATTCATCCAGATAGGCGGCCTCCGCTTTACGTGCCAGGTCGAAAGCCAGGTTATAACTCTGCCGGTGTAAGCCCAGCAATTCCTCTTTCATCCATTGGTATAATTCCTGGTTGGCAAATTTGCTATAGCGACAGGCCTCTGTTTCCCGGGCGTTTTCTATTTGTTGCTGGTGGTTGAGCAGTTCTTTTTCGGCGATTTGAATCCGTATTTGGCCCGCTACCACTTGTTTATCCAATTGAATAATCTCCCGGGCCGCCATATTGGCCTGCATGACCCAATCCTGGTCGCGGCGCACAAAGGAGCCCATTTTAGCGGCTCGTCCTGCATCAAAGGCCATTTGAGAACTGACAATATTATAGACTTTTGCCACGGCGCTGGTAGCCGCTCCAATATGTTGCCCTCCCCAATTTACCTTGGTTCCCACCCCAAACGGAGAACCCATAACGGCAAAATCAGGAATCAAATGCAGGATACCCGCCAATGCCTCCAGGGAAGCAGCAGACAATTGAAAAGCATGGGCTTCGCTCGATTTATCCAGGTCTTGTTTTTCTAAAGGAATCAGTTTTACGCCACGCTCTCCCCCATCGACCAGACGAACATCCACATTGGGGCGAAATGGGGTGATGACAGTTTCAGGAATAGTAAAATCCCGGTCTATTTCTGCCGGCAATGCTTCCACTTCTGCCGGCGAAACAAGTTCTTCTCCAAGCAGTTCGAGATAGTGATGCAGGCGCTGGAGGGCGGTCTCCCGGCTCTTTTTGGTGCTTTGCAGGTTGGTTTTGGCTTCCAGCACTTGCCTTTCCTTGATGCCGCTGATCATTTGCAGCAGATTGGCTTCGTGGATTGCCCGCAGCCGGGACAGTTGCTCGGATTCTTTTTTCTCTATGGCGCTCAACAGCGCTGCACCCAATCCTTTTACTTCGCTGCATAGCTCGTTGGCTTTTTGCAAAAGGTACTGGAAACGGTAGAAGGAAGTACCGGTATCGTTCAATACATCGCTGATGCTCAGGCCCGCCGCAGCGGCTTGTACCAACAAAGCCGGGTCAATAGGCGGCTCAAACAAGGCCAGTTTCCGGAAAGTGCCTTCTATATTTTGGCAATGCCGGATCTTGAACAGGCGGTCGGCTACGGTATCCCAGTATTTCAGCAATTTATCATTGTTGGGGATGCAGAAATAAAAGGCTTCGCCGATGCCCAGCAGGCTACCAGAACTGGCGCCGCTGTCGGTATATGCAGCGCTGCTGTAAGGGAACAGGTTTTCCAACTGCACCATGGCATTGGAAAAATCGTCCAGTTGCGTTCGCAGCGAATCATACGTTTCGGATTGTATTTCGCCGCGCCGGGGTACAAATTCCGGTCTGCGCCCCAAAATGTGACCGGCCAGAACGTACAATTGGGTGGCTTCGTTGAGGCTTTCGATGGTATCCCGACGGAACAGGTCGTCGCCCCAAGCAATCAGGTTGTCCATGTATTGCAGCACCACCTTGATCATATAGGCCGAGGGCCTTTTAGCGGCAATACGGTGCGGCTTGAAGGGGTGATCGCGCCAATCCTTGATGGCAATATGTTCATTGTCAGGGTTTTCCGAGGCATTGATTGCCGCAAGGATCTGTTCAATCTGTTCGGGAACGGGCGTTCTGAAAGGCCGGACCTGCCAGTAGCGTTGGTTTTCGCGTCCCGGTTCCGGCCGCTCGTTGGTCGTGGGATCAAAAATGTAGTGGAACCATTGCATGGCCTCCGCATATTTACCATTCTTGCTGAGCCGGGTGGCGATAAACAAGGGAATATGAAAAAACAATTCCCAATTGTAGAGGGAATAAGCGCCAGAGGGGGTAAAATCCAGGTTTTCGGCAGGATAGGATGGGCTAACCCATTCGCTATCGGGATTGTATCTTTCTTTGAATATCCTCCCTTCGTCGTCGTATAATGAATTGCCGGATAGATCGACCGTAGTATCCGTATCGGTCGCCAGCAAAGCAGCGATGCCGCCTCGGTTGAGGCGTTCCAGCAAGGAAGCCGTATGGGGATGAAAAAAGGTTTTGAATTGAATGGCGCTCAGGGCCGCCGCCGGCGGAAGTATGCCCCAATTCACACCACTAAATGCGGCGCCTGTGTTATAGGGCAACGTGGAGTAGCTGTCATGAGCGATATACCTCAATGAATCGGGGCTACCACTGCCGGGCACTTTAGGGCGTGAACCAGGTATTGGATTTGTAAGCAAAGGAATGACCGGCGAGCCTGGGTTGTAGATGCCGGCAGGGTCGGGATTTATAACCGGATTATCGGGCAATAAAGCCGACGCATATTTGTCTGTTATATACCCCGACGGAACAAAGACCATGGTCTCCGGACGAACGATAATATTAATCATTTCTATTTTCGCAGCGGGCACTACGAAATAACTTTTATTGCCCTCCATGTAGAAGAATGGCCCGTCGTTTCCCGACCAAAATTCTATAGGGTTTTGATCGTATAGAACTTTATATCTTTTAAAAGATCTAAGGTAAGATACGTTTGATCCAAGATTAATTTTTTCTAATTTAGAAGAAGGATATTTGGTTTGTCTTGAATAGTTGTAAAGATGACCAAAGTGTACAGCCAATCCTCCGGGAGGATTGTCATAAATTAGCGATGGTTGGATTTGGATGACTTCATTAATATCCGTAAGGACAAAACGGTCAATCGGATCATAGTAAAAGTCCAGTCTTCTTATAATGGCAATTTCCAGGGAAGCACTTCGGGGAGTTAATTTAAGATTATATGTACTCAAGTTCCAGATACTGTCTGATCTATGCGTACGCACCGCCTCTTTTGACAACTGTTTCGGCGTCCATTTTTTATCCTTGTATTCGGACCATGCCAATTTGATCTCCCAATATCGGACTGGGCTGGAAGAAGCAAATGTTTGTTCGGCTCCCTCCCGTGCCGTCCGGTTCATTGCAGCGCTGTTTTCCTCCGTTTTTTCCATAAACTCCACCCAAAACAGGAACAACCGGCCTTTCCAGATCACCGGCGCCAGGTGTACGCCGCTGTTTTCGCCGGCTTCCACTCCTTTAATGTCGACGGGCACTTTTTGCCAGGCTTCCCAGCGATCGTAAGCGCTTTCGTAGCTGCGATAGAAGTATTGATAAGGTTGAGCCTGGGTGCGTCCAAATACGTGCAGGCGGTAAGCATCTCCTTCATCCGCATTTTCCTGGTGCAGGCCGACCAAGTCCAGATTGGAAACGCTGTCCAATTTATGCATGTAGTTTCTAAACGCCGTCTCGACCGTGGCATCGGTGATGTCGTTTTGCAGGAGTTCGGATTCCAGTTCTTTGAAAAAAGGGCTTTTGTCGTCGCGCCATTCGGGTTCGAGCCAGTTTTCGGGATAGAGGAATATCTTGCGGTTGGCTTCCCAGATCCGGTAATTTTTCATCCATTCCCAGCGGTTTTTGTCAATTTGTGGAGGCACTACGCCCAATTCCAGGCCGTCATCGTTGAGATTGGTCTCCAAATTGAGCAAACAACGTTGTACAAACAACTGCACCGAAGACAAGGCCTGTCGGATGCGGGAAGTATCCATGCAGGCATCCATCTGCACATCGATGAGGAAATGTTCGAAGAGTCCGTCCGCATCGGTTACATGAGAAAGTCCGGGCATGGTCAGCACATAGGCGATCAGGGCCAGTTTTTGGTTTTCGCGGATTTTATCGTTGAGTTTCGCCGCAATACCAACCCAGGCCGTATCGTCGTATTTTGCTTTTACGATACTTTTTACGTTTTCGGCCAGACGGTGTAATCCATCAAAATCAGGCGGGGTTTTACTCCATTCTACCAGTTCATTTACCGATATGCCGGTTTTATCCGCCTTTTTAAGGATTTCGTTGTATAAAGACAACACATGTTCATTGGTAAATAAGATGGTTTGATTGTGGTTGTAATGAACTTGCAAGGCGGCCAGGGCGATCCTGTTCCAGCCAATTTGCGTTTCCAGCAGGCCATTCAGCGTTTCTAACGTTGCCGCAGGATCGGAGGCCGCCACAAAGACTTTCAGAAGAGGGTCATTTTCCCTGGGTAAATGGTTGCGCAATGTCGTGTAGGCAAACAACCGTTTCCACTGGGCATAAGTCGGGCTGACCAAAGAGAGATCAGCAAAGTCCGCACGATGGTTTTTTAAATATGCTACTTCCTTCGCTTTGAGTTCAAATCCATTGATAAGCAGGGCGGCATTTTTGAGCAGGGGCAATTCAGGGACTAAATCATCTATATTTCTGACAAAATTTCCCGGATTTTCTAACAGTTCAAAGGTTGTTTCAACGTCCAAACTGACGACGGTCGCGATCTGGGCTATCATTTCGCTAATGGCTTCCGCTTCTTCCGGGCTGCCAGCTACCAGCGTGGCGGCCTCCGGCAGCGCGACTTTGATGCGGGCTATAGCCGTCTCAATCGCGGAGGAGGACAGGCCAAATGGCTGCACCAGGCGGTCATTCCCCAGCAAAAGATAATCCAATACCGGCAGATTAAATTTACTCGCTTTGATCTGACGGACTTCAAGGATAAAATCAAGGGTCGCGGGATAGTCGGAGGCCAGGAACGGGTTTTTGCCGGTTATGCTTTTTAGGGTAATGAGTTCGGATACGGTAATTTTTAGCGTTCGAGCCAATAAAACATAGCGGTACAGCCGGCTTACATTTTCTAAGGTCAAAGGCTGCGCTAAATCTACCCAGCCCAGGTCGGAGGCGATGCTGGTCAGGTCGTCTTCTTTTAGCCTGAAGGCGGCCAAAAGGGCTGGAATGTGCGCACTAATTGGGACGGATTGGGTCAACACCCTTCCATCGCGCTGAATTGCAAATGTTTCGTCTGCTGACCGAATGGCTTTGTTAAGGAAAAGCCGCCGGTACAGCGATTGCCGGCCATAGCTATCGATCACTCCCCAAAAGGTAGCCAACTGCGGAAGCGGCACAGATACTTCTGCCCTGATCTGCTGGACAACCGCTAATTTTCTGATAAGGGCAGGGTTAAGGTCCAATTCAGCGGAGGCGGTGATGTGCAGGTCTAATTCATGAATACTCCAACCCGTTTTGCGCCATAAGCGGATAAACCGGTGCAGGCGGGACAAAAACAGGTCGCTTAAATCGGCGCCATCGTTTCCCGGGCCGTCGGTAGGGGTGTAAAGGCCCTGGAGGCTCCGCAGCACCGTGGCGCCTATATTGCAGGCGGAATCTTCTTCATAGAGCGTGACCAATACTTCAATTTCGGAGAAATGGTCTCGCACCCACGCGCTAAAATCCGTATAACTCCACGCTGAAGCGGCCAGTAAAGCTGTGGAGAAAGCGGAGCCGGGCTCTTCTGT
>JADLCC010000246.1 GCA_020847425.1 Saprospiraceae bacterium | reverse complement strand
TTTCGGAAATCGTGAAAGCGCCTGAAACGCCGCCATATCCACCCGATGTACGGATAGAGACACCACCGCAAACAACAAAAAACTCCGAGTATATTTTTCAACTGTTTGATGTACAGCCGGAGCCAATATTTCCGGGTGGCAATGATTCCCTGAATCAATACATAGGCCGCAACCTGAAATATCCTAAACAGGCTGCCACAAGCGCCATTCAGGGTATGGTGGTTGTTAAATTTGTTATCGAAAAAGACGGAAGTATCAGCAATGTCAGCCTCGTGCGCGACATCGGCGGCGGCTGCGGACAGGAAGCCAAACAACTCGTGGAAGCCATGCCTAAATGGATGCCTGGCAAGATAAACGGGAAACCGGTAAGGGTGGAGTACACGATGCCGGTGAAGTTTAAGTTGGAGTAGATCCTGGATGCATATTGTTTTTCTCTTCGAAACATGAGTCATCCCTAATTTTGAAGTTTGGCAAAAAAGACTTCGGAGAAGTCAAATGTTTGTAGATCAATTGGTTCCACGAATGAAACGACCTCGGAGAGGTCGAACATTCGCTATAATTTTGGAATCCTTGTGACCATGTTCGACCTCTCCGAGGTCGGCAAACACCTTGATGTCATGATTTCTACAAACATTTGACCTCTCCGAGGTCGTTTTCAGGCAAAATTCGGGATGACTCATATTTAATCACTCAACTACATGAAGTTGCACTGGGTCCTACGCCCCACATGTGCAAATGCCTGATTATCAACACGAATAACGAATAACGAATAACGAATAACCATATCACAACCATGATAAAAAACCTAGCCCTCTACTTCCTTTTTTGGGCTTCCGGACTTTCCGCCCAAATCAATGATGTAATCCCCGAGCCGCCGGTCGTCGAGCCCGAGATCACCGCCGGTAAAACCCGTTTCGGCACCTACCGGACCGGCCGGCCGCAACATGTGTATGAGGGCAATAAAACAGGCTGGGCGCTCGACGATTCGCTGCTGGTGCCCATCCAGTACTACAAAATGCCCGGCGTGTACAGCGATTTTATGATCGTGCACAACTACGAAGGCGCCTGGGGTGTGATCGACAAACGTGGCCGCACCGTGCTGCCGTTTGAATACGAGCAGGGCGGCCAGTTGTACCCGCGCCAGGCAGGCGACCCTTCCGGCTTTTTATCCAAAAACGGCCTGCAGCAGTATTTCGATACCCGGGGGAAAGTGCTGTTTGAAACCCGGTTTGAGGCCCTCGATCTCGAAGGCACTTATCGGCTGGATCATCCCGGCTGGCTGGTCGTGACAAAAATGGATCCCGTGCTGGGGGAGGTTTCCGCTATTGCCGACCGCTCGGGAAAACTGTTGTTCCCGTTCAAGTATTACCGCATCGCCTGGGCAACACCTTTTTTCATAGGTGTAATGGAGCCACAACAAGGAAAAATCGGTTTTTGCGACTGGCAGGGCCGCGAAATCGTGGCGCCCATGTACGTGGCCTTGCTTGCGCCCGATGAAAACCACAATCTGGCCGGCTCCCTGGGCGGCGGAAAGGGTGGGCTTTTAGACACGACTGGCCGTATTGTGATCCCATTTGAATACGACTTGTGCAGCCGACGCTTCGATTACCGGCAGTATTACGACCTGAAAAAAGGGGAGCGAATGGGTATGGCCGACGCGCAGGGCCGCATTGCCATCCCGACCGAACTGCTGCAAAAAGCGACGCCTATTTTTTACCATTCCGTGGTGTCTGAACCGGATTCTTTTGGCATTCGGGCTGCCCGCAACGAACCTGTTCGCAATGTGTACTGGCAGGGCAATATTTCCCGCTCCGTACTTGCGCTCTACCACGTGCAGCGCGGGCAGGTATTTAAAGGCGAAGCCTTGGGGATTCAGGTGTTCAACGATGAGGGCCCGCTGCTCGTGACGCAACCCGACCGGATGCAGCGTTTGTTCGACCTGAATGGAAAAGACCTGCTGGGCAGCGCCTGGGCGTCCATTTACCCAAACCCATTCCGGACGATCATTTACGCGACCGGCGCCGACAAAATTGCCCGACTCTTCCGGATGGATGGCACACCTGCGACCCCCGACATACTTAACCCGCCCGATTACTCACGAGGTGTGCTGCCCTTCGGATACCTTTCCATACCGGACACAAATGATCGTTTTGCGCTGTTCGATCCCTTCGGGAAACGGCTGACGGATTACCGATTTTATTACATCAAAGCGCCTGATGGCGAGGAAAACAAGATCGCCCGCGAAAAAGGCTACCTCCGCCCCGGCCGCCGGATTGTAGCCAAAGGTATGGCCGATGTGCCGGCCCGGCAGGTGATGACTTTTTTGTGGATCGATGACACCGGTATGATTGTAAATGAATGATTTATAAAAATTCTATGAAAAAACTATTCCTTTTATTCTTGCTGCTCCCCCTTGGCGTTTTCGCTCAGGTCGAACAGGTATATGAAGTCATGCATGACGTCGGGGTCGAAGAAGTTTCTTCCGAAGAAGCCTTAAAACGCAGTATTCCCGCACATTTTAAAAATGGCAAACCGCACTATTTTAGCAGAAACAATCTGGCGGGCTACATCCTGAACGACAGCATTCTGATTCCACTCCAATACGAGCAACTGGCTTTCAAATATTCCGATTTTATGATCTGCCGCGAGCCGAGAAAACTTTTCGGCGCGATCAATAAAAAAGGAGAAACGGTGGTCCCGTTTGAATACAACACTTTGAGTCAAAATGCCGCAGGCATCGTTTTAGGATGGAAAAAAGGAGCCGGCTACGGGTTGATGACGCCCACAGGTAAAACGCTCGTACCCTTTGAATTTAAAAGCGGATTTTTCAACCAGGACTCTGTGGTAGTATTGTATGGCCCGGGCAAACAATTGATTGTCAAGGCACTAGACAGTGAAAACTTGAAGGTGCTCATGGAAGGCAATTTTGAAGAAATCAGTATAGAAGCCACTGGCAGGCGCCCGATTTTTGCCGTAAAACAGCAAGGGCGCTGGGGCATCATGGACTATCAAAAGCGCCAGCTGGTGCCTTGCGAATACGACAAAATCCACAAAGTGGTCGAACAGCACGTGGTAGCCGTCAAAAATGGAAAAATGGGTATCGTGGATTGGAATGGCAAGCCGGAAGTGCCGTTTGAATATGAAATGATCGGCGAACGTCTGAGAAACGGCCTGTTCAGCTTCGGCGTCGGCATTTCAGCAGGCAGGTATCGTTGGGGACTCGTCGATTCTATGGGCCACATCGTACTTCCCGGGGAATATGATCAGGTGGAACAATTTTATTCCTGCGAACTGATGAAAGTAAAAAAAGACGGCAAATGCGGCATCCTCGACCCACGTGGCAAGTTGCGCGCACCCCTGCAATTCCATGATATTATGGCCTGGAAACACTTTTTAACTACGGAAAAAACAGACAAATCCGGCAAGCCCCAGTCCTTTCGGGATGAAGTGTACGGCATTTATTTTGTTCATAAATACCTGGAGGATGGGAAAATAGGCCTTTGGAAAATTGATCAGGGCGAAATCATCAAGCCGGCATACGACTATTTCAATATCTACCATCCCGAAGATTGCATCGAGGTTTCCCTGAATGACAAAAAAGCGCTTTTTAACGGGAAAGGGAAACAATTGTCCGGTTTTGAATACGGCGCCCTTAATATTTCCGCACAACATCCGGCATTTGTAACGGCTTACGCCAATGATAAAAGAACCCTGTTGAATGCCCGCACCGGTAAACAAATTCAACCGGAATACTATGACGAGTGGATTTCCCATTACTCCGACGGGATGAACGGCTACTTTCTCACCAAAATCGGCAATTCCACCGCACTACACGCACCCGACGGCCGCCGCCTGACGCCGCATAAATACTGGGCTGGCATGGCGCCCTGCGGCAACCTGCCGGAAGTGGAAGCCCGATTGCCGAAAGGCCGCAAACTGGTGGCCTGCGCAATACACAAGGGCGATGCCGGTCTCCGGTTTTATGCACTCGACGATACCGGGGCGGAATATGAGTATGATAAAAAGTAGGCTTGTCAGGCTTGTGCTCAAAGGCCCAAAGGGCTTATATCTTTGTAGAAATCAAACAATTATGAAAAACCAAACTTACATACTGTTTATCTTCCTGTTGCTCGCTTCCCACGCAACAGCCCAAAACCTCATTCCCTACCTCGGCAGCAACAGCCCCATGAGTGGCGAAGGCCGTTACGGATACGCCACAGAAGACGGCGAGGTTGTCATCCAACCTTCGTTCAAGGGGATCCACGAAATCATGCCCGCAGGGAAAATTTTCACCAGCCTGAAAAATGTGGAGGCGGAGCGTATTCTCATGCGCCCCGGCCAGCCAGATATGCCCGGCTCGGTAAAGGCCATTTTCCTGCTGCGCAGTGGCCGCCGTATCGCTTCCGATAATCCACGGGGTGTGGTAGTAGGCGTTCAAAACTACAACTTCGCCGGCAAAAAAATTGACAGCATCGGTCACCTGCTCGTGTTTCCCAAAGAAAAGGAAATGGTGTTCCACGACCTGCGAAAAAATACCGAAAAAGCGTACCTGCGCTTGGTCCGAAACAATTCAACAGACTGGTTTTCAGGATATTATCCCTATGGATGGGGTTACCTGGAACCTTACCGATTTACACATGGCTTTGCGGAGGTGTGGAAAACACCCGGCACGATGAATTTTATAGACGCCAACCTGAAAGAAATTTTCCCCCGCGATTTTGCTGCGGGCCGCGTGCTCGACGCCAGCCATTTTATCCTGGCCGACACCGTATATCAATACGCTATCGGCGACCGCAGCGGAAAAGTGCGCACACCTTTTGTATGGACCAGCATTCAGCCCTCCGGTCGCGAAGGTTTTTTCATCGTAACCGGTCCGCGCTACAACCACGGAAAATCGGGCATCACCGGCCTGATCGATGCCGACGGCAAGATTGTGCTGGACACGGTGTACCGCAACATCACGCCTTTTGGCGACATGCTGATTGTGGGAAAAGACAACAAATTCGGCCTCATGGACTATTCCGGGAATACCATCCTGCCCATCACCGCCCGCGAAATTTATCCTGAATCCAGCAAACGCTGGTTGTACGTGATCGATAACGACCCTGTCGGCGGCAATATGCGCACCAATTTTATCGATTCCTCCGGTCGCCGCCTACTACCGGATGCCGTGCGCGGTATCGGATTTCCAGGAAGAACGCCTATTCTGCATTATTTGGTTCAATTTCCCGATTACACGGCTTTTTACGACGAGAAATTGCAGGAAATTGCCCGTTTTAAAGGCATTGACAACGGTAAGGTCGTGGAAGTGAACCCGCTGGTATTCCAGTTCAGCAAAATCGTGGGCAACAAATACCAGCATGGCCTGTACGACCGCGACGGCAATATGCTGCATCCGGAAGGTTTTGACGAATTGATGCGGTTCGCTTCGGGTGTTTACCGCGTAAAAAAAGACACGCTTTTCGGCGTGATCAATGGCAAAGGTGAAATCATGATGCCTATAAAGTATCTCTCTGTCAACGAATATCTGTATGCCAACGACACCCTGTTTTGGGGCGAAAATGCCAACGGCCGCTGGGATGCTTTCAACTGGAAAGGGGAGAAACTGCCCGAATCCGGCCGGCTGTCCCCGAATGTTTCCCAGGACCCGGTCATTGGTATCAAATCGAGCGGCTACGGACCGGCCATAGCCATTCTTTCGGACGGAACGCGTATGACGATGCCCGACTCGCTCAAGGAGTGGAACCTGGCCCGGCAGGTACATTCACCAAGTGGCGGCCTCATTGTTTTCAGCCGCTATCGCAAGGGCAGATCTGAGTCGCTTTATTTTAATGAGCGCATGCAAAACCTCGTTCCGCCTGGCTTTGTGGCCGCTGCCGACAACACGGAAACGGGCCTGGTGACCGTCCTGCGCATCAAAGTGAAACCGAAACCCGCCGCGCCAAAACCCAAACCGGAATCGCAAGGAGAGGTCATAAAGGAAATGGTAAAAGAAGGCGGCGAAGTAGTGGAATACGGCCCTAAAGACCTGCAATTCGATGCCTGCGGGGTGCTGAGCGCTGATGGCAAATGGGCCTTGCCGCCCAAAGCCGGCGTCACCTACAGGCCCATGTCCAACTACCTGGTACTGGAAATTCCCGAGGGTGTGGAATTCAAAAGCGGAAGATCGTATCCCAAACCCTTCCGTATCCACCGCGTGAATCAGCCGCCGCAGCCGGTGATCGAGGTGAACTACATCCGCGATGCTGAATTTGAAAGGGGCCGCAAAACCATGCAGATGGGCCGGATATTTCCCAAGTTGCGCGACCGCGTGCTGCCCGCCTATTTTGATGAAAAAGGGAATCAACTCACGCCCTTTGGCGTGTGGCAGGGACCTTTTTACCTGAAATCGCGCAATGTGATATCCTTGATGAATCCTGACGACCTGAAAGAATTCAAACACCTGATTATCAATGACAAAGGCGAAACACTTTTTGACTTAAAAAACCTCTTCTGCGCAAAATTTCCTCATGAAAAAGGCCACGACTGGAAACTGGATTACTTCGTCGTGAGCGAGCGCCTGCCCGATTCCGAAGCCGAAAAATGGAGTAAAATGACCATGCAGGAAATGAATGATGCGGCCCGAAAACTTCGCACACTACAGGGTATCATGGATTCTACCGGACGTTTGGTGGAGCCTATGCGCCACCTGAATGTACAAATCATTGCGCCCGACCGGCTTTTCGGCGCCCGCGATACCAACGGCGTGGCGCTGCTGTACAACTGGAAGGGCCAACTGCTGCATCGCTTTCCGAATGTACCAAAAATGGGCTACCAAAACTCGGATGCCATGAACAGCATGTCGCTGAACGGTGGAAATATTGCGGTGTCGGATGGTATGAGCAGCGTGTTGATTTCCAGCGACAACCGCCTGATCAAAGCGTTTGAAGAGCCGTACACCGGCCATTCTGAACTCGAAGGCAGGTTTTTTCAGATCAAAAACAAGGAAGAAAATTTGATCTGGGTGCGGTCGAAAGACGGGTTGGTGTTCCGCAAGGAATAGGCAATGTCGCTTGTGCAAGGCTTTGCCGATTGGTGTCTGGAACCTTTGATATGTGGGCGACCACAAGGGTCGCCCCTACAACAGAGGCAGAAAACCCTGGTAAATTGCAAATCAAAAAGCCTGATTTGGTAGGGGCGGCCCTTGTGGCCGCCCGGATTCCCGGGCATTTTTACATAAATCATTGACAATCAAAACAATATGAAAAAAAATCGTACCCATCAAAGCCTCCTGCGCTTCCTGCCGCTTGTATTGATCTGCATCTTTTGCGTGCAACATCTTTCCGCGCAACTTTCCTGGCAACGTATGCCCGGTCCGCCAGGCGGTTTCTCCTTTGGGTCCTTCGCCGTAGGCACCAACGGCAAATGGCTCCAACGCGGCTCTGGTATCGGTGTGCATGAGAGCGCAGACGGCGGACAAAACTGGCGCTGGAATGCGCTGCCGACTTCGATTCACACAGAAGCGGCCCTGCACATTGCTGTCGACGGACACTTGTGGTTTTTCAACCGCGAGCGGGTGCTGCATTCCGCCGACAATGGTCGAAACTGGGCGGAAACGGTAGCAGATAGTTCCCTTTGGATCGAAAACGATTTCCTGGCCACGCTTATGCTCGATAGCGCAAATATGCTCGGGGCAAAAGGCACGGGTATTGTGCGTAGTACCAACCTCGGAAAGGCCCTTACTACGGTATTTCCGGTAGCGGGCGGCCTCGATGCACTGGCTTACAACCCCTCCAACGGCCATATTTTTTCCTGGAAAACCGCGCCCGTGGCTGGCCAGATCAATAAAATTTACCGCAGCATAGACGGCGGGCTCACGTGGAATGTTTGGGAAAACGATATACTCACGACCGGCCGGACCATTAACCGCATGGTATTTGCACCCAATGGCTCCGTGTTTGTCACCACCGACCAAAAGATGCTGCGCAGTACCGACGATGGTGCTACCTGGACGCAAACGACCGTGCGCGCCGGAGATGTGGCGGTTACCCAGACCGGCCGCGTATTAATTGAAGACCTGAATGGAACATTCACGCAACGGACCTACTATTCCGATGACAACGGCGATTCCTGGCAGCCCGCTCCGGTCGGCCTGATGCGCAAATTTGCCGTGATGCCTGATGGTACCATCTTCGCCGAATACAATTACAGCGGCTTGTACCGCAGCAACGATAACGGAGATTCCTGGCAGTTTTCGGCCTTTGGCATCAACCACCACACGTCGCCCGTGACCCTGCATTTTTACCCGGACAACGGATTAGTTGCCATCACGCAAACCGGCGTTTTTTACAGCCCAAATGCCGCAACCAACTGGGAAATCCGATACAATACCCTGGGCCAATCGGAAACTGTTCAGGCAACTGTTTTACCCAGCGGCACAATTTGTTGCGTTTTTGATAACAAAATCATGCGCAGCACCGACCGCGGTGTCACCTGGACGGAAATCACACCAGCCGGTATTCCGGCCGGCAGTTCATACATCACCATCCGGGAAGTAGACGGGGTGCTTTTTTCCATAGGCTATGACGTCAGCTTCCGCTCGGAAGACGAAGGGAATACCTGGCAAAATCTGGGCGCCACACAGATCAATTCACCTGCCATAGGCGCCGATGGTACGTTTTGGGCTTACAACTACGGCAGTACTCTACAGAAATCGATAGACCGCGGACAAACCTGGACGCCCGTCAGCACGCCGGTCAGCAACCAGCACAAAATTTTTCCCCTGCCCAGTGGCGCCCTCCTGCTGCTCGGCGGCGGAAAAATTCACCGCAGCGTCAACAACGGCGCGAGTTGGACCACCACGAATCAGACCTACATGAACGGCGTGGGAGCAACACTTGTCAATTCTGCTGGGCATCTGTTTGCGGTCGGCAATCAAATTGCAGACGTGCTGCTGATGTCGGTCGACGACGGTCAAACCTGGCAGTTTGTAAACCGCCCCGAAAGTTTCTGGGGAGACTTCTACCTCTACCTGGCACCCGACGAACGGCTCTGGTTTGCCAGCGGCGACGGCGTATGGCGCACCGGCGAGCCGAGCAGCCAACTCCTGACCATCGGCGGTTCGGTCGGCACTGACCTGGTCGACGACTGCAACCTGGCTTTTTCCGAGCCGCGTTTGAGCCGTTTTATGGTCAAATCCGTCAGCGCAAACGGCCAGACCAAATACGGTATGTCCGATGAAACGGGATATTATCGCCTGCTGTCAAAGGCTGGCGAATACCAGCTCAGTGCCATTGCGCCCAATGAACTCTGGGAACCCTGCACCTTGCCCGTTACGGTTCCCGCCATGCCAAGTTCCGGCAACATTGGTGGTAAAAACATTGCTATAAAACCCGCCGCGCTTTGTCCGCAACTCGAAGTAGATGTGGCGGTGCCCCTGCTGCGCCGTTGTTTCCAGACCAAAATGGCGGTGGCGTACCGGAATACAGGTACACAAGCCGCCACCAATGCGCGTATCGAACTGGCCCTCGATCCGTACCTGGAAGTACTGGGCACATCTGCGCCCATTGCGTCGCAGTCGGGTGATACGCTGGTTTTTGAACTCGGTGTCGTACAAGCCAACGCCAAAGCTACCATTTACCTCGACCTGCTGGTGTCCTGCGAAGCGCCGTTGAGCCAGATGCACTGTACGGAAGCCAAAATTTTCCCCGATGACATTTGCTCGGGCTGGCAGGGTCCTGTACTGCGCACCCGAATGGAATGTATGGGTGACTCTATTTTACTGGAAATAAAAAACACGGGCGCAGGTGCTATGCCTTTACCCCGGAAATGGCAGATTTGGCGCAACATCTGGCTTAATTTTGATTCTTTGCTGGTAACAGAGGGCAATTTTCAACTTCCGG
>JADLCC010000245.1 GCA_020847425.1 Saprospiraceae bacterium | reverse complement strand
TGGATCGGGTACCACGCCAGTTCTCCCTGGGCGCCGGCCTTTCGGCAGGCAGCGCCGGCAGAGATGTTGCGCAACGTGGTCATTCTGGCCTGGCGTTGGCTGGATTTTGGCCGTTTGGCTGAGTGGATCGCCGTAGCGGGATTGCTCTGGTACGGCAAAAAAAGAATGCCGGGTACCCACTGGGGGCTTCCCCCTACCCCTAAAGGGGAGTACATTTTGGATAAAGTAGAAATCCATGTTTCATTTCCTATAATGTTCTCCCCTTTAGGGGTAGGGGGAAGTCCCCAAAAAAGGCCTTTCAATTGGCAACTGTTTTTACTTTTGCTTTGTCTGTTCGTGCTGCTGAGTATTTCGGTCATCCGGTACAACAACCTTTCGGCCCACAGGTACCTGCTTCCGGTTTTCATTGCTTTCCATCTGTTTGTATTTCAATGGATTGTAAAAATGGATACGCTGAGATCTGTGGCTAAAAAATGGATTTTCACCGCTTTGTCCGTTTCGTTTGCTTTGGGTAATTTCCAGACTTACCCGCATGGTATTTCGATGGACTGGGATAGTACGCTGGCACATTTGCCTTATCATCCTGTTCGTACTCAGGCCATTCAATTTTTGCAGCAACAGCACATATCTTTGTCCTCGGTAGGCTCCGCTTTCCCCAACCTCAACACCGGCGAAAACATAGCACTCGATGGCAGTCAGGATTCCTTTTCAGCCATAGATACGGCTCAAAACCGGTATGTTTTTATATCGAATGTGTTCAATGACGTATCCAAAGAAGACCGACTGGAACTTCAACAAAAATGGGAACTGATCTGGAAACAACAACGAGGGGTGGTTTGGGGAGAGATTTATTGTAAAACAAAAACAAAAAAATATGAACAATAGACTTCGTTCGATTGCGCTCTTCACCCTGGTCATCACATGTATCAGTTGCGGCCCGCAATCGGAAAAACAAACCGTGCAAGCCACGCCGGCAGCCCAGGTATCAAAACTTTACAAAGCGATGCCGGCTTCACCCGAATTCAACGCCTACTGGTACCAGGGCAAAGCCGAACTCTGTACCTACGACGTAACGCAGGATCGTTATGGGGAAATCCGCGAGGCCGAACAGGTGAATGTTTTTGTCACGGAAGACTTTTCCAAACAAAAACACGTCAAACTGGACGACCCTGCCAATGCCGGCACGGACCGCCTGCCGGTGCTCAAACTCAACAGCATCCGGCGTTTTCAAACCGGGATTTACGATTATTCCATCATGCAATCGGTTTTCACGCCCGTGGATGGCACGCCGACCATAAAAACGACCTGTACCGTACAGGATTGGTGCGGCCAGGTATTTGCACAGAGCAATCTGGAAGCAGGCGGTTACCAGTTGCGCTCCTTTTCCTATTTTGAATCGGAGGGCGACGAAGATAAACGCATGGCACTTTCGATGCAGGAAGACGACCTCGCGGTACGCATTCGAATAAACCCTGAAGGCATCCCAACAGGCGCCGTAAACATTATGCCCTCTATCCTGTACAGCCGGATACGCCACAAACCTTATCAGGTACAAAGTGCTGATATTCAGTTAGAAAAAGGAGAAAAAGAGAGTGTGTTGCATTTAAAATATACGGGTATACCTCGCACCTTGGATATCCGTTTTGAAACAGCGGCGCCGCATCGTATTTTGGGATGGGAGGAAACAGACGGTGGAAAATTAACGAGCAAAGGCCGCTTGAAAACTACCCGGATGGAAGCGTACTGGACGCAAAACAGCAACAAATTCAGCCCTATGCGCGACTCCCTGCAACTGCATTTCTAGTTTCGGACAGACTCTTGCTATTCCAAAAAATCTATTGTTTTAAATGCTAATCATTTCTTAAAATTCGGGCAACGGGACAGTTGTTCGCTGCATCTTTCGTTTGCTGCCGGGAAACACATAAATTGCCGCGTCAAATCATCAACATATTCGCCATACTATGCAGCCTGTAAACTTTCGATCGTACCTCTTAATACCGTGTCTTGTTTGTTTTTCGGCGCTGTCACTCCTCGCACAGGATTGTGCGAGTGTGATTAAAGAAAATAAAAAAATTAGTGGCGTCCAGATTGCCAGTAGTTCTTCGCTGACTGTTGTCGTTCGGGGTGGGTACAACTACTCCATCGAGTTTTTTACCAATGAAAAAGGGATATTTGCCCGGATGACTTCCGTTGGCGGCATCGAATTCAACCAGGACGACCAGGTTGCGTTTATCGACGCCAGCGGCAAGGAACAGGCTTACAAATTCATCGGGATGGATGAACTCATGACCGGGGCCGTTCCGACACACCGCAATAACCTCCGGCTCGACCTCGATGCCATGCAGTGGCTGGCAAATTCCAATCTCACTGGCATCAATTTTATCAATTTTGTCGATCGGCAGAAATATAAGTTCACCATCAACGCCGAGCGACAGAGCGAACTCAAAAACCTCATCACCTGTTTTAATTCCGTGCTCGAACGGGAAGCCGTCGTGGATACCCCCGGCGCCGCAGTGGCTAAACCCGAACCTGTCGTTGCCGCAGGCAATACCAAACCGGCAGCAGGTACAAAACCGGCAGCAGGCGGCAAAACCAGCACAGCAGGTACAAGCACTGGAAAACCTGCCGCCGCCAATACGGATAACGAAGTCGTAGCGCTTCGCACTGAACTGGAAAAAACCAAAGAACGACTCCGAGCGGAAATCAAAGCAGAAAAAGATCGCGCGGACGGTATCAAAGCACAATTGCAGCAGGAAGTAGCCGCTGCCCGCGAAGCCGCCAACCAGAAAAAACTGGAATATTCCAATGAAGTGCTGGAAGCGCGTAAATCGAGCCTTGCTGAAATAGAAAAAGCCAAGGAAGAAGCCAAAGACTATATCACGATCAGCCGCAACAAGGCCGATTCCGCCGTCACTAAAATCAACCTGAACGTTGAAGAAGCCCGCCGCCAGGCAGGTGAAGAAATACAGCGCGCCCGGGTTACCGCTGCCGAAGAAGTGCAGCGCACCCGCGAAAATGCCGCCAAAGAAGTCGCCGCTGCCAAAGAAAAACTGGAGCATGCCAAACTGCAATACGGCGATGAAATTGCTTCTGCGCGCAGCAACGCCGACGACGAACTCAAACGCATCCGCGAGGAAAACACCCGGATGGTGGCTGATGCTCGGGAAAAAGCAAAAACAGAACAAAACAGGACCACAGAAGATGTGGTTACGACGAAAAAAACCGCCGCCGAACAAATCCTGAAAATCAGGGAAGAATCAGCCAATGAAATCGCACAAACCCGCGAAAATTCGGTACTCGAAAAACAAAAACTGGCCACCGATCTGGCAGAAAGCCGCCGCAAAATAGCGGAAGAAAAAGCCTTGTTGCAGCAAAACAGCGCCAATGAGATTTCTGAAATCAAAGAAAACGTAGCACGCCAAAAAGAAAATTCCGCAACGGAAGTCGCCGAATCTAAAAAACGCGCATCTGAAGAAATTACCCGGATTCGCAACGAGGTTGCCAATCAGCAAAAACTGGCAGATTCTGAAAAGGCAGCCATCGTCCAACAAGTGGTGGAAAGCAAACAAAAAGCGGCTCAGACAGTACAACAGGTTCAGGATGAAGCGAATAAAGCCATTGCGGAGTCTCAAAACCGTTCCAAATTACAACGCGACAGCATTGCTTCGGAAGTAGCATCTTCCCGCAAAAAAGCGGAAGAAGAGATTACACGTATCCAACAGGAACTGGTCAAATCCATCGCAGCCGCAAAAGAACAGGAGGATAAAATCAAAGCCCAGAGTGCTGCCGAAGTAGCGAAAGCCCGCGAGCGCAGCCAGCAGGAAGTAGCCAAAGCGCAGGAAGAAGCCCGTTCAAAAGTGCAGGAAGCCAACCTGCGGGCTGATCAGGCGCAAAAGACGTATGCAGTTGAAGTTGTCGCATCCAAACAAACTTCCGAGGAACGGATCAAGCAGATACAGGCGGAGGCCGCAGCAGCAATAGCCGATGCCAAAAAGAAACAACAGGAAACCACGACGGTCTCGGCAACGGAGGTAGCAGCCTCCCGGGAAAGGGCTGCCGCTGAAATTGCCACCGCCAAAGAAAAGGCTGCCAACGAGGTGGCTGCTGCCCGCGAAGCCGCTGTTAGGGCCCAACAGGAAAGCGCCAACAACGTAGCAGAAGCCAAACGCCAAAGTTCGCAGGCCTTGCTGGCGATCAAAACCGCCGAGGCCGATAGTATCCGCTTCGCCCGCGAAAACAGCTCGCGCGAACGCCAGCGCCTCGCCAACGATGTAGCGGAAGCGCGACAGAAAGCGGCAGCCGAAATCGCAACAGCCAATCAACAGGGCGCCAATGAAGTAAAAACTGCACGCGAAAACGCTGCACGCGAAAAACAACTCAGCGCCGAAGCCATCGGTAAAGCCCGCGAAGAATCGGCCAACCTCGTTGCCGGCGCCCGCGAAAATGCAGCCAAAGAAGTCGCCACAGCCAAACAACAGGCTATTGAAGCCGTTACATTAGCCAAAAAAGAATCGGACGACAAAAAAGCCGCTCTCGCCAAAGAAGTCATCGACGCCCAGGAACGCTCCAAACAGGAAGTGACCACTGCCCGCGAGAATGCCGCAAAAGAGGTCGCTACCGCACGCAAAGAGGCGTCGGACAAACGCGCACAGTACGCCAACGAAGCCGCTGAAGCGCGCAAAAAAACAACAGATGAGATCGGCGCTTCTCAGAAAGAAGCCGCTGAAGCCGTGCAGAAAGCACGACAGGAATCTGCTGCCGCTATCGCGCTGGCCCGTGAAAACGAAGCCAAATCGATTGCCGAAATGAAAATGCAAAGCGCTGAAGAAATCAACCGGGTAAAATCGGAAACCGCACAAATGGTAGCGGCCGAAAACCAGAAACTGACCCAACTACAATCGGAAGTGCAAAAAGTGGAAGCGCAACTCAAACAACTGAAAGAGGAAGCGGACAAACTGAAAAAGAAGGACTGAATATGCATACGCAGTATTTCCAGGTATCCGGAGCACTGCCGCTCGAACTGGGCGGGCGACTCCCCCACCCGACCCTGGCTTACCATACTTATGGCAACCCTGCCAACCCTGTGGTTTGGGTTTGCCATCCATTACAAGCTCATTCCGATGTATTCGAGTGGTGGGCAGGCCTTTTTGGCCCTCAGGATTATTTTAATCCGGAGCAGTATTATATTGTTTGTGCCAATGTTGTTGGGTCCTGCTTCGGCAGCACGGGGCCGCTTTCCGAAAATCCCAATCAGGGCGGAGCAGCCTATTTTCATGAATTTCCGCAAATCAGCATTCGCGATATGGCAAAGGCCCACGATTTGCTGCGTATACACCTGAAAATCAACAAAATCCACTTACTTATCGGCGCTGCCATGGGTGGGCAACAAGCCCTGGAATGGGCTATTCAGGAACCGGACACCATACAAAACCTGGTGTTGATCGCAACGAACGCCCGCCAGTCGGCCTGGGGCATCGCATTCCACGAATCGCAAAGAATGGCTATCGAGGCTGATATTACCTGGCGCAAAAACCACCTGCAGGCAGGAGAGGCAGGCTTACGCGCCGCATTATCCATCGCGCTGCTGGCCGATCGGAATTACCAGGCTTACCATCAATTTCAAACGGACCAGGAAACCTTAACTGGCAATTTTAAAGCAGCCGTTTACCAGCAGAAGCAAAGCGAAAAAAGAAGCCGCTCGCTCAATGCGTTTTCCTATTACACACTTTCTCAGGCCATGGATACACACCATGTAGGTCGGAACAGGGAAAGTATTGCCGCCGCTTTATCTGAAATCCACGCCACAACGCTTGTTATCGGGATCAGTTCGGACACGCTTTTTCCCACTGCTGAACAACATTTTATCGCAGAAAAAATCCCCGGAGCTATTTACCGGGAGGTACTTTCCGATTACGGGCACGATGGATTTTTGACCGAAACCTCGCGACTGAAACATTTGATCCGGATTTTCCTCGACGGAACGGTGGGGAATAAGTTGGCGGCAATCGTGAATCTTGAGTCGTGAATCGTGAATCGTGCATGGCATTTAGGTGAAGAAGAGTGAATTCTTTTTTATTCAACGAAATGCCATTCACGATTCACGACTCACGACTCACGATTCACGATTCACGCCCCACTTTCTTCTCCATCTTCAAATGCACAATCCCCACTTCCTCAAAAGCATCGCCCACAACCGTATACCCCAGTCTTTCATAAAAGGGAACGGCAGCCTCACGGGCATGTAACACCATCTTTTTAAACTGTAGCCGCTGCGCAAATCGTTCCGATTCTGCTACCAAAACAGATCCGATGCCTGCTTTCTGAAATTGCGGATCTACTGCAACCTGCCGCATTTTAACGATATCGGTATCTATCGGGGTTAAATTCAGGTAAGCCAGCAACTTACCGCCCGGCGTATAGGCTGCCAGGTGTATTTGATCGAATTCCTCGGCCAATTGCTCCGGTGTGTATTCCAGCCCAAGCGGGCGGCGCAACACTTCGTAACGCAGCCGGACAGCCTCGTCATATTCAGGTGTACCAAAGTCAATCTGGTGGATTTGTATCTGCATCATACTTCAAAAAAAGAACAAAAGTACAGTTTCGACAGCGGGATTGTGGCTAAGACAAAATTCGCCTGAAAAAAATTGCTTATTTCAACCTGAGGCTTACCTTCGCTTTACCACATCAAAATTTTTAACGAAAACCACTCAAATATGGAAGACCTGAACCAACCCCTCGATGCAGGCCTGAGCTCGGAAGCATCCGAACAGGGCCTCAAAATTACAGATGAAATTCGTGGGTACTGGCGTGAAACGGCCAACTGGGCATTGTTCCTGGCCGTATTAATGTTTATTCTGATCGGTTTTGTGCTGATCGGTATGCTCGCAGGAGGCCTCGCGGGCAACAGTACGGATGGCAGCGCTATTGTCATGGTGCTGTTTTTCTTTTTGTATGCACTGTTATTGTTTTTCCCGGCCTGGTATTATTACAAATTTTCATCCCTGACCAAACAGGCGCTAAACCAGGGCGATAACAATGCTCTTGAAGACGGTTTCGATTACCTGAAACGTTTTTACCGATACATGGGCATTCTGATTATAGCATTAATGGTGTTCTATGTCTTGTTTCTCATCTTCGGCATTTCCATGATGGCTAATATGAATCGAAACCTGTAAACAAAAGGCCTGCATCGTACAACAAAACGGCAGTGCTAACGCCTCAGATTTAAACATCTGAAACCAACCTTTTTCTCTCAAAATCAATGTGTTATAATAATGGATACTTTTAATAGCAACAATGATCTGCACCCAACCGCCGCCATGGAAAACTATTGGCGGACTACTTCCAAATGGGCCATGTTTTTTGCTGTACTCGGTTTTATAGGCGCCGGGCTTTACCTGCTGGGCGCAATGGCTATCATACCGATGCTTCGGATGATGAGCTCCATGGGCGCCATACCTGAGCCTGTTGCTTCCATGATAGGGTCATTTTCCTGGTTATTTGTGCTCCTCTATCTACTGGGCGTCGCTTCCATGTTTTTCCTTGCTTTTTTTCATCTGAAATTTTCAAATGGTATCAGCAGGGCACTCAATTTCACCGACCAAAATGCGTTTGAATTGGCATGGCGCAACCTGCGCAACCATTTCCGTTTGAATGGTATTTTGATCATTGTGGGTATTGTGTTGTACATTGTCATGATCCTGGTTGTTGTTTCCCTCGCAAGTTCGACGTTGGATCAAATCAATAATTGATTTTGTCCTCATTTGAGATAAGCCGTCTGTCGGGAAAACAGCCCTGCAGACGGCTATTTTTTTACTATTCAAGCAAATTAACATGAAACGAGTCATCGGTATCGGCGGTATTTTTTTAAAATGCAACGACGTAGAACGCAGTCGCGCCTGGTATGCCAAACACCTGGGCATTTCACTGGAGAGTTGGGGCGCGCAGTTTAGTTTCCGGGATGAACCCAACCCGGAGGCCTACTCCGTTTTGAGTTTTTTCAAATCGGACAGTCCGTATTTTCAACCTTCCAACGGATCATTTATGATCAATTTCAGGGTACACGATCTGGATGCACTGGTGGCTGCATTGCGCCAGGAAGATGTAGAACTGGTCGGTGATCCCATCGTAGAGGAGTTCGGGAAATTTGCCTGGGTAATCGATCCGGATGGCAATAAAATTGAACTCTGGGAGCAACCTCCCGCCTAGATTTTTACTTAAAATACTTTCCGGTTTTGCTGTTCGGATGCCATTTGGCATTCTTTCATCCAACTCTTTTGTTTGTCCGTTCAAAAATAACGGACCTTACCGAGCGTTTTTTAACGCCAGTATTGTACAGACAACAATTGATAACCTAACACACCGGAACAAGTATGAAACGAGTACTTTTTTTCACCCTTTTACTTTCATTTTTAGGTTCTTTTACTCCGCTGACCGCTCAGGAGTATCCTACTTATGACCCGAATGCTATCGACGTACCTTTTACGAAATTTACACTTCCGAACGGGCTGCGATTGATTGTGCATGAAGACCACAAGGCGCCTATTGTAGCGGTAAATATCTGGTACCATGTGGGTTCCAAAAATGAAAAACCCGGAAAATCCGGTTTCGCCCACCTGTTCGAACACCTCATGTTCAACGGTTCTGAAAACTATAATACGGATTATTTCCAGGCACTCGAAGCCATCGGCGCGACTGATCTGAACGGCACGACCAGTAATGACCGCACCAATTATTTCCAAAATGTCCCCGTAGGCGCCCTCGATCAGGTGCTGTGGCTCGAAAGCGACCGCATGGGGCATTTGCTCGGCGCGATCGACCAGGCCAAACTCGACGAACAACGCGGCGTGGTGCAAAATGAAAAACGCCAGGGCGAAAACCAGCCTTACGCCCTGGGGTATGATATCGTTCAAAAAGAAATGTACCCGCCATACCACCCTTACGGGCACACTGTAATCGGTGAAATGGCCGATCTGAACGCCGCTTCTCTTACGGATGTGCAGGAATGGTTTAAAGCCTATTATGGCGCAGCCAATGCCGCTTTGGTCATCGCCGGCGACATCACACCGGAAGCAGCATATGAAAAGGTGCTCAAATATTTTGGAAATATTCCTGCCGGCCCAACCATTGCCCGCCCCAGACTCAACGTTCCCAAACGTTTTGGCGATACCCGTGCTGAATACCAGGATCGGGTACCGCAATCACAGATCTCTATGGTTTGGAATACCACACAATGGGGTTCGCAGGAAAGTGTGTGGCTCGACTTGCTGAGCGACGTGCTTGCATCCGGAAAAAACAGCCGGCTGTACAAAAAACTGGTTTATGAAAAACAGATCTCCCCTTCTGCTTACGCCTATGTCGACCATATGGAAATTGCAGGAAACTTTTACATTCAGGCTGATGTAAAACCCGGTAAAACAGTTGCAGAAGTAGAAGCCGCTGTGCAGGAAATTCTGGAAGAATTTTTAGCCAAAGGTCCTTCCGAAGAAGAAGTTAAACGGGTCAAAGCAAGTTATTTTGCCAACAGGCTCAAAGGCCTGGAACGTATCGGCGGATTCGGCGGCAAAAGCGACCTGCTGGCCGAAAATGAGGTGTTCGGCGGCAGCCCCGATTATTACAAAAAAATGCTGCGCTGGTACAATGAAACCACCGCCAAGAATATCCATGACGTCGCGAAAAAATACCTCAGCGACGGCCGTTTTACCCTGGTGTGCAACCCTTTCCCAGAATATACCGTAACAGGTACGGAAGCAGATCGCTCGAAAGCACCTGACGTCGACAAAAAAGTGAGCGCGCAATTCCCTGATCTTCAGCGCGCTACCCTCAAAAACGGCATGAAAGTAGTGCTGGCGCAACGCGCGGAAAGCCCAACCATCGTGAGTAGCATGATGTTCGATGCGGGTTACTGCTCCGACAAATTCGGCGGAAAATCCGGCCTGGCATCGCTTTCCATGAAAATGTTGAGTGAAGGCACCAAATCGCTCACCAGCCTTCAAATCAGCGAAAAACTGCAAATTCTCGGCGCAAATCTGTACGCTAACAGCGACCTGGATTATTCATACGTCACGCTGAATACGCTGAAACAAAGCCTGGATCCGAGCCTCGACATGATGGCTGATATTGTGCTCAATCCTTCTTTCCCGGATGCTGATTTCAAACGCCTGCAGGACCTGCAGGTGAACCAAATCGCCAATGAAAAAAAGGAACCGCAAAGTATGGTCATGCGGGTAATGCCTGAACTCTTGTACGGCAAAGACCACCCTTATGGCATACCCATGAGTGGAAGCGGTGAAGAAGACATTGTTAAAACTTTGACCGTCAATGATGTACGCGAATTTCACCAGCGCTGGCTGCGCCCAAACAATGCTACCATTGTGGTGAGCGGCAATATTACCATGCCCGAATTGATCGAAAAACTGGAAAAACGTTTTGGTACCTGGCAAAAAGGAGACGTTCCTAAAAAGGTCATTCCGGAAGTAAAATCAACGGGAACATCTAATAAAATTTTCCTCATCGACCGCCCGGAAAGTGAACAGACCATGATTGTTTCCGGTTACCTGACTAAGCCTTACGGGCAAATGGATGAAGCGGCTATCGAACAAATGAACAACGTTTTGGGCGGCGATTTTACCAGCCGGATCAATATGAATATCCGCGAAGACAAACACTGGTCTTACGGAGCCGGGTCATTTATTCAAAACACCCGCGGACAGCGCCCTTATATGGTGTATACATCCGTTCAAACGGATAAAACCAAAGAAAGCGTGCAGGAAATAATCAAAGAGGTCAATGCTTTTGTGGGTGAAAAACAAATGACACAGGCCGAATTTGACAAAACAAAACAGAATACCGTACTCGGTATGTCGGGCATGTGGGAAACCAATGCCGCCGTTAACGGCAGCGTGCGCAATATTGTAAAATACGGCCTGAAAGACGACTACTGGAAAACGTACTCCGAACGGGTACAAAAACTGGGTTTGAAAGATGTACAGAATGTGGCGAAAACTATCGTTCAACCCAACAACCTCGGCTGGTTCATGTCTGCAGATGCTGAAAAAACGGTACCCGGCCTGCAAACACTGGGTATGGAAGTAATCCAGATCGATGCGAATGGAAAGGTGGTGAGCAAAAAAGTGAAACCCTGAGATTAGAAGTGAGAAGCGAGAGGTGAGAAGTGAGAGGCTTCGCTTTTGGGCTTTAGTACTCCATTGCCTGGCCTGTTATACCTTAAAATATTTGTCGGAGCGGCCCTGCTGGTTGTTCCGACATTTTTTTTGAAATAACACCACAGTTTTTAAAATCTTTGCGCCTTGCTAATGTTGTTTTTTGGCACCTGATAGTGACTATCATACTATTGCGAATCATGGAAAAACAGATCAAAATCGCTAAGAATTAATCGAATTTGCCCCAACCTGGGTATCATCCTGAGCGTAGCGAAGGATCTGATCGGGCGTGAAAAGCAATATTTGCACTTTTGATCGGGCAGCTCCTTCGCTACGCTCAGGATGACACCCGGGTTGGGGCGTTTATCACCATATTTTGGCGATTTTGATCTGTTTTAACCTATGATTCGCTTAAATAAGTAACCTTCAAACCCTCTTCTACGCATCTACCTGATCCAATTAAAATGAACGAAAACAATCAACCCGTACGCCTGCTCAATGCTGCAGTGGTCGTTGCTGCACTGGGCTATTTTGTAGATATTTACGACCTGCTGCTTTTTGGATTTGTACGGGTAAAAAGCCTCACAGCCCTGGGTTTTACCGGACAGGACCTTACCGACAAGGGGCTTTCGCTCCAAAACTGGCAGATGTTCGGCATGCTGGTCGGAGGGATACTTTGGGGTGTTCTGGGCGACAAAAAAGGCCGCGTAAGGGTACTGTATTTTTCCATTGCCTTGTATTCCCTGGCAAATATCATGAATGGTTTTGCGACCGGATATGCCGACTATGCCTTCTACCGGTTTATTGCCGGCATCGGATTGGCAGGCGAACTGGGCGCAGGTATTACACTTGTCGCAGAAGTATTGCCCAAACACAAACGCGGACTCGGCACCATGCTGGTAGCAACAATTGGGCTTTCGGGTGCTCTACTAGCCTGGGCCATCGATAAAATGTTCGACTGGCGCAGTTGTTTTTTTATTGGCGGCGGCCTGGGCATATTATTGTTGTTGGTCCGTGTCAGCGTAGCAGAGTCGGGCATTTTTAAAAATGTGCAGGAACAAAGTGATATCAGCAGGGGCAATTTTTTTGCACTATTTACCAACTGGAACAGATTTTCCCGTTTTATGCGCTGCATTTTTATCGGGACGTCCACCTGGTTTGTGGTAGGGGTGCTCGTATTTTTTGCTCCCGAATTCGGCCGGGCAAAAGGTTTGGAAGGTATCCTGGCAGGCAATGCCATCGCGATTTGTTACATCGGACTGATTGTGGGCGATCTGGCATCAGGACTGCTGAGCCAGTACCTGCGGAGCCGGGTGAAAGTGATGGCTATTTTCCTCGCGCTCGATGTCGTTGCGGTGCTGGCGTACCTCAGTTTGCCCTTCAGTAGTCCGGGCATGTTTTACCTGAGTCACTTTATTCTGGGCGTTTCTGTTGGCTTCTGGGTTATTTTTGTAACCATCGGCGCCGAACAATTTGGCACTAACCTGCGTTCAACGGTTGCAACCTCTGTCCCCAACTTTGCAAGGGGAATGCAGGTGCCTATCAATGAGTCTTTCAAATACCTGAAAAGTGCAGCCGTAACCGGTAGTGTTATTTCCGCCGGATACATTGTCGGCGCCGTATGCCTTGGCATTGCTTTCCTGGCTTTATACGGTATGAAAGAAACCTTCGACAGGGACCTGGATTATGTGGAAGAAATCTGAGTATTCCACTTTTGAGTACTTAAATCATTTTTATCAACGAATATAAAACACTCATTTTCAATCTAATGGCAACATTTAAACGCACCGCATCCGCAGTTTGGCAAGGTACTGGCGCTGAAGGCACAGGCGCCCTGAACGGTCCTTCCGGCGTCCTCCAGGATACCCCTTATTCCGCAAAAAAACGTTTTCAAAATGAAGACGGCAAAGCAGGTACCAACCCCGAAGAACTCATTGCCGCCGCGCATGCAGGCTGCTTCATTATGGCCCTGAGTTTCCAACTGTCCGGCGCCGGTTTTCCACCCGCCGAACTGCGCTGCTCCGCGACCATCGATATGGACAACAGCGGCGGCGGCTGGGCTTTCCAAAAAATCACCCTGAACCTGGAAGCGGAAGTGCCCGGTATCGACGACGCCAAATTTCAGGAACTCGCACTTGCTGCCAAGGGCGGCTGCCCGGTAAGCAAGGCGCTGTCGGCTGTGCCGATCGAACTGGAAGCCAAACTGGTGTGAGGTTAGTTGGAACACTGATTTTTTTACCACAGAATAAAAAAATCAGTGTTCCATCCCCCAAATCCCTGCTCCATTTGTAATAAAAATCAAATCACGCCGGAGGAGTACAAGTAAACAAAACATGAAATACCTTTGGAAACAATATCTCGTTTCAGGTATATTTTTAAAAATATAAATTCATGTTTTCCTCTCGCCGCAAATTCATTCGCCAAACCTCCACAGCCCTTGTTGGCGCCGGTCTCGCCGGCATGCTTCCACTGGAAGCGCTGGCCAAAAACAGGGGCCGTATCTCCGCTAACGACAAAATTCATTACGGACTCATCGGCTGCAAAGGCATGGGTTGGTCGAACATGAAAGCGGCGCTGACCAATATCCCGGAAGCGGAATGTATTGCACTCGCCGATGTGGATCAAAACATACTCGACGAGCGGGCCGTCAATGTGGAGGAACTGCGCGGCAAAAAGCCAAAACTCTTCAAGGATTACCGCAAGTTACTGGAAATGAAAGAGTTGGATGCCGTTATTATTGGCACACCCGACCACTGGCATTGCCTGATATTTTGTGATGCACTTTCTGCAGGACATCATGTCTATTGCGAAAAACCGCTTGCCAATTCCATCGAAGAATGCAACGTGATGCTTGCAGCAGCCAAACGATACGGCAAAATGGTGCAAATCGGGCAATGGCAGCGCAGCGGTGCCCATTACCAGCAGGCGCATAATTTCCTGAAAACAGGCAAACTCGGCAATATCCGGCTGGTGAAGTGCTGGTCGTACCAGGGCTGGATGGAGCCTGTACCTGTTAAACCCGACAGCGCGCCGCCCGCAGGCGTGGATTATGATATGTGGCTCGGCCCTGCGCCGAAACGCCCGTTCAACCCCAATCGTTTCCATTTCAATTTCCGCTGGTTCTGGGACTACGCAGGAGGCCTAATGACCGACTGGGGAGTGCATGAAATCGACATTGCCCTGTTTTTTATGGGTGTTACCGCTCCTAAATCCGTGATTGCTTCCGGCGGAAAATTAGCCTACCCGGACGACGCTTCCGAAACGCCGGACACCCTGCAGGCTGTTTTTGAATACGACAAATTCAATATGCTCTGGGAACACGCCACAGGCATCGATAACGGCAATTATGGCAAAACAGAAGGCATCGCTTTTATCGGCAACAACGGCACGATGGTGGTCAACCGCAATGGCTGGGAAGTGATTCCCGAGACCAAAAGAAACGAAGAAGGCGTGCTGATTTATGAAATTGAAGACCTTCCTGATCAACCCAGAAGCAACAACGCCAACTACCTGGCCGACCACCACAAAAACTTTGCAGCAGCCATGCAAGCCAATGATGCCGGCTTATTAAAATGTGGCATCGAAACCGGCGCTATCGCAGCGATCAACGCCCACATGGGCAATGTTGCCTTTAAAACGGGAAGAAAAGTGTACTGGGATGCGGCATCCGGCCTGTTTAAAAATGACCCTGAGGCAAATATGCTGATCAAAGCGCATTACCAGAATGGCTGGGAACTCCCCAAAATGTAAATATTCATACAACACATTGACTAACAACAACTAATGCTATGAAACAACTACTATTACTCCAGGTATTTCTGTACCTGGGGCTGTCTTCTTTCGCACAAACCATCAACCCCAATTATGATTCTACCCTCGCCAAAACCTTCGGCGCCGATGATTACGGGATGAAAATGTATGTGCTGGCGATCCTGAAAACAGGTAGCAACAACCTGGAAGACAAAGCCGTGAAGGACAGTTTATTTGCCGGACATATGCAAAATATGGGCAGGTTAGTCGACATGGGCAAACTGATTGTAGCAGGCCCACTGGGCAAAAATGACAAAACCTATCGCGGCATTTTTATTTTGAATGTCACTACGTTTGAAGAAGCCAACCAGTTGATGGAAACCGATCCGGCCATCAAAGAAAAATTGCTGGAGCCGGAATTATTTAAGTGGTACGGATCTGCTGCATTGTCCGATTACCTGAAGACCTCTGAAAAAATATCGAAGTATAATCATTGAGGAGGGTTGGAGGGGAATTTGGAAAGTTGGGAATAATCGATAAAATTGCAGGGACAAAAAAATATGGATGACCCTCAATTAGAACTATCGCTTATCAGTCGGTCAGTTGCGTATAGCCAGCCGAATGAAGAACCAAATTATTGGCTTGACAAAGCGGATTTTCACGCAATAGCGCCTATTGGGGGAATTGACGAACAAGCATAGTTCGCTGCAAAAAAATGATAAAACATAAATCTTATGCAAGAATCAACTAACAACAATCAACAAGGGACAAATAGTGGTCAAAACACAACATCCACTACCACAACCACTGCTACTGAAACGAAGCCGCAAAGGCCAAATCCTGCAAATACTGATAATGGAGAGCGAAGGGATTATAAGTCTACCGAGAAAAAAGAAAGACGATAAATGAAAGTGCCGGAGCGGCTACTCCTGAAAGCAACATTGCATAATTCAAATAGTCTGCCCTGCGATTATTTATCGTGGTATTGTGATTAATTTTGTCTTGGATTCTTTCGGCCAAGGTGATTATCCATCCGATATACTGCGTATCGGGGGTGTCTGATTCAAAATTTGATTGATCAAAGTTGTCTCTTGGAAGTGAGCCGCAGACGTGTATGGTATGACCCAATACTAAACGGATTATTACCAAGACAGACATGATGTTGAGACTAATAAATGTGATTGCAGGCCAATTGATACCAGATTGCTGCAATGGGGTTGAGTATACGATAAATCCGGCGACCAGCGTGATACTTGGCAGTGATAGTGATAGTATTCTGAATGCCTTGTCGGTGTGGATATTAAAGGTGCTGACCGTTTCCTGAAGTCGTTTTTCGGCTTCTGAATACAGCAAAGCAGCGGTTTTGTCGGTGATTTTTTCCCAGTTTGGAAGAGTAAATTTTGATTCGTTTTCCATATTAATTTTAATGCTTTATGACTGCTAAGATCCGTGCAAAGATAAAGGA
Source organism: Saprospiraceae bacterium (assembly GCA_020847425.1). GTDB lineage: Bacteria > Bacteroidota > Bacteroidia > Chitinophagales > Saprospiraceae > M3007. Next base: position 20,294 of record JADLCC010000245.1, on the reverse strand, counting down.
CAAAATACTTGCTCATTTGGTTGGGGCACAAAATAGAGGGAGGGTTTATTCAGAGATATAAATCAATGCAAGCGGTGGCGACGTGGAATACACTTAAAGTTATAGCCGCTGCTGCTAATGCCTTGATGATAATAATTGTATCAATTTGGGCAGTAAATAAAACAGCGAAGGCAGATACACTTGAAAATGATTTGGCAAAAAAAGACAGCATGATAAATGTATTGAAATTGAAACTAGAAACTCAAATTGACACTTTGAATAAATAAATAAGCAGCGAACACCGCTTTCCATTAAAAATAAAAGCAAAAGCCATGAAAAATTTTATTTCTCTTTTATTACTTTCAAGTCTGATAATAAGTTGCTCAACAACGAATAAAATTGATTGGTCAAATTCTTTTTGGGGAGCACTTGAATCGGATGAAGCCTACCTCTACACAGCGGACAGTTTAACTTCGATAGTTGATAAAGAAATAACAAAGGGAACAATATTATACTTCCACAATCAAGTTGGAGATTTTAAAGAAGTTTATACCCGAAATCCAAAAAAGGTTGACAAAGAGTTGAGAAAAAAATTTAGATACTATCTGTATAAACCTAAGTACAAGAAATTATCATACAAATACAGCAAGGATTCAGCAACTATTTATGAAATACCTTTTGACAAAAACCAAACTTATATTTTAGGAGAAAGAGGGGGGTGTTATTACATAAATAAGCACGGAAATAAAACCTATGTCAATAGAAGTTATTGTGATGCAACTCCAAAAGTGACGACACCAATATATGAATCAAAACCGACCTCTAAGCCTAAGAGTAGTTCTAATTGTAATTCGGTTCAATGTTCGGGAAGAACTCAAAAAGGAGCAAGATGTCGAAATACAACGACCAATTGTTCAGGATGATGCCATTTGCATTAGATGTGTTTTTAAAAAATTAGAATAGGGGGCGGAAGCGAACAACGGCTTGCTGTCCATGCCGCCGAACAGCCAGCCCGCAAAGCCAACGCACGGCGACACGGCAGCAAGCCAAACGTTCAATCCACCACTAATCCACCCACGCTACATGACACAAGACGAAAAAAACGAGCTCCTTGAAGAAACAAGGATATTGAAAATGTTGTTAAATTTCCACATTCAAAACCGTAAGCGCATTGCTTTAAGTGACCGGGAATTTGAAAAATATGTCAATGCTGCTTTGGATCGTTTAAACGAAATAGCAGTATTATTGGGTAAAAAAGACGAAGAAAAATGAAAAAATACGCCCAAATTCAGGATATCGTCAGTCGCCTGACTGACCACAAAACTTTCCGAACGTTTTTCACGCTCTACCTGATGGCCGAATCAGAAGAAGAAAGGGAGCGAATCAATCAGCGTTTTTGGAAAGATGCCGAAGGTCTTCCTACCGCAGAACAGCAACTGCTTCAGGCAGAACTAACCCGTTGTTTTCTTCGTTTACCAGGCATGACTGCTGATTTAATGGAACGCGTACTAGCGCCGGCAGTGTAATAACAAACCCAAGTTGTAATTTAACCACTTCGCGGTTGGTTCTCATGAACCCGAAGTCAGAGTGTTTGTCAAAAGGCCCAGAGGGCCTATATCTTTGTAGCATTGACAGATTAAATTTGGTTACCCGGCCCATCGGGCCGGTATCTATTCAATAAAGATACCGGCCCGATGGGCCGAATGAAATTTGCTTTGGCGTTACTACTACAAAGATATAGGCCCTCCGGGCCTTTTGACACACTCTCTATCCACTATTACTGGTTAGAAATATGTTTTTCCGAATACCGCTTGAAATTATCCAAAATAGCCTGCCAGCCGCTCCGCTGCAACTCCAGTGAATTGACATTTTCTGCTTCGAATGTCTCTACGATGTGGGTGCTCCCGTCCCTGGCCTCGAACAGCACTTGCACAGTTCTGCCATCCTCAATGGTATAAGCAATACGTTGATTTTCAACAACTTCATCGTACGTGCCGCCAAAATCGAAACTGAAACTCCCGTCCCTGGCTGCCATCGTAAACGTGAAATTCCCACCTGTACGGAGGTCGTTTACGGCTTTGGGCGTGTGCCAGTCGTCGGAGGCATTGTTCCACTGGGTGATGTGTTCGGCGCCGGTCCAGAGTTGCCATACTTTTTCGATCGGGGCCAGCACGGTAGTTTCCACCGCAATAAAGTTTTTGGCAGCCACTGGACCTTCGCTCAGTTTGGCAATATCTATTTTCTTCATTTGCATCATTGCGGCCATGGCTCGTTGCGCTACTGCCGGGTCAGGGTCGCTGAGCAGGCGCGGCAAAGCCTCGGGGATGATCTGCCACGAAACGCCGAACTTGTCTTTCAACCAGCCGCACTGGCTTTCCTGACCGCCGTCGGCAATAAGTTTTTCCCAAAAAAAGTCCACCTCGTCCTGCGTGTCGCAGTTGACCACGAACGACACCGCTTCGTTGAACGTAAAAGGCTGTTCCACACCACTGTCCATCACCATGAAAGTTTCGCCGTTCAACTTGAATTGGGCGTGTACCACCTGGCCTTCGGGCCCCTGCTCTCCTGCACCGTAGTACATGATACCATCGACAGAAGCGTCGGCGAACAGAGCGGTATAGAACTGAAGCGCTTCCTCCGCCCGGCCTTGTTGCGCGCCGCAGAACATCAGCAAAGGGGTGCATTTTTGCCCGACTTCTTCTATTTTGCCCCAGGAAATTTGCCAGGACAGCCCAAAGCGATCCTGTACCCAGCCGTACTTTTGGCTCCATGGGTATTGATCGAGCGGCATCAGCACCTGGCCACCGTCGGCGAGTTGATGCCATGTAGCATCCGCCTCCGCTTCCGTTTCGCAAACGACATAAAAAGAAACGGAGGGGTTGAACTGAAACATCGGACCGCCGTTGAGGGCGCTGAATTTTTGCCCGTCGAGCCAAAAATCCTGGACCAGCACTGCTCCGTTATTGCGAACCGCCTCTCCTTTTTTCGCGTTTTTAAAAACGGTGGTGTAGAAATCGACCGCTTCTTCGGCCTGTTGATCGAACCAAAGGAAGGGTTTGATTTTTTGCATTGTTGCCATGGTTGTTTTATTTGGACCTGTAAAAAAAACTTGTTGCAAAGGTGCAGGTATTTTAAAACAAAATGTGGTGCGATGCCGACATTTTAGAGGTAGATTGCGACATTTTATGCTTACCCGGCGCCGAACTTCTAAGGCACACTTTCATGAGATAATTTTCCCTTGGGGAATACAAATTAACCTTTACTTTAGTCCGTAATTTCCCAAATATAACGACTGACCATTTCAAAACAAATTCAAACATCATCAATTATGCCAACAAATGTAAATGTCAGCAATGTTAAAGCAGCCGATCCGGGGCTGGGTTTTACCCTTCAATTCAATTCGCCGCTCAATGATACCTTGAAGGTGGTTATCACTATTTCGGACCAAGCCAACACCTATCTTTCTACCAGCACTGTTACCATTGACAATACGATTACAGATCAAAATATGGTCTTTGTCATTCCCTTTGGCGACAGTAAATACAACCCAGGCGACGCTTTAAAATTCAATATTCAGGTAATGGTTGGGGAAGATGAGAATTCTACCACTTCCGTTAGCGGCATTGTCAGGTCGGAAGGCGGTCAGTTTAATTTCAAGTCGAACATTCCGAATAGTGTGCCGGATGGCGGAACGTTGTCAAAAGGTTCGACGATTGTCTCTATCGACGGTAATTACCTGGGGATCATGCAGGCAGACGGGAATTTTTGCGCCTACAACCAGTCTCAACTCAATACACAGCAAGATTTTGCCACCGATTCCTCCAACACTTACCAGGATAGTCCCGTTGACTATTGCCTCAAAATAATCGGCGGAAGGGCTTTCATTTATGACAATGCCAAAGGTTCGCCGCTCAGCGCAAGTCAGAAGAACATTACAGGTGTGGCTTTGGTAATTGACTCGAACGGCCATTTTTGTATGCAAGACAAGGCTGGAAATCTTACGCGGATCGGGTTTAGTTTCAGTTATTTATAATTTGCTTTTACCCGTCGTAGAGGGGATGGAACACGGATATAACGGATGGGACACGGATAAAATGGATTTATCTCAATCCCCATCCAAAAAATACATATCCACCGCGCCCTTGTTCTTGGCCTCAATTTTCCCGCGGTACGTGCAGGCAAAATCATCTTTCACGAGTGCAAAAGTGGCGCCGGATAGGTTGATTTTGCCTGCTTCGCTGTTTTGTTCCATCCGGGCGGCCGTGTTGACCGTGTCGCCCCAGATATCATATGCAAATTTTTTAGCGCCTACAATGCCTGCCACGACCGGGCCGGAGTGCAGCCCAAGGCGTATGCTGAATTTGGAGGCATTGGCCGGATCATTCACCCAGTTGCGGATATCGCGGGCGGCGCGCACCGCTTTTAAAGCGTGCTCGGGCTCTTCCGTAGGTAAGCCACAGACAGCCAGGTAGGCATCTCCGATGGTTTTTATTTTTTCCAGGCCGTGTCGTTCAATAATAGCGTCGAATACCCGGAAACAACGGTCGATCTCACTCACCAGTTCGTGTGGACTGAGCCTTTCCGTGATCTGGGTGAAACTGACAAAATCGGTAAACAAAACAGTTACTTCATCATACAGGCAGGCTGTAGCGGCGCCTTTTTCTTTGAGTTCTTCCGCCACTTCTCCGGGCAGGATATTGAGCAACAGGTTGTCCGACTTTTGTTTTTCTACGGTCAGCAGTCGGTTGGACTTTTTTTGATTGCTGAAATTTCGATAGATAAAAAACAGGGCAAGCAGGAGCAACGCGGAGCCCGCAATGGAAACATTGCGCTGCATATTTTTGGCTTCAATATTCGCGGCCTGCAAAGCAGCCTGCTGCGCCATGGTCGTCAATTGCGCGGCCTGTAGTTCTTTTTCTTTTTCAGACAGGCTGAGTTGTTTTTCCTTTTCCTGTTTTTCGGCTTTTTCTTTCAGATAGGCGAGGCGTTGCAGGTCCTTTTCCTTGTTGCTGAGCAGCAATTCCTGGCTGCGCTGGTTGGCGATGAGCACCTGTTTTTGCAATTGCGCTTCGGTAAGTTGTTGTTGAAACTGATATTCCGTTTCTATTTTGTCAAATTCATATTGCAGTTCCCTTCTGGTGATTTGTTTTTTGGTCGACTCCCCCTGAATGCTGTCGCGCAGCACGATAAATTGTTTGTAGGCGGCATAGGATTGAATAAAATCGCCCTGTTTTTCATAAATATTGCTCAGCGATTCCCAGGCTTTTTGTTCCAGTGCAAGCGCCTTGATATCCTTGCTCATGTTCAGCACTTTATGCTGGTATTCGGTCGCCAAAGTGTAATCCCCCATTTTCGCATACACATTACCGATGTTGTTCAGATTGGCGACCTGGCCGGATTTATCGCCGATGTTTTCATAAATCGCCAGCGCCTGTTGTGCGTAAGCAAGCGCTTGCCGGAAATTGGATAGTTTTTCGTAAATAATTCCAATATTACTCAGATTGGCGGCCTGTCCTTCTTTGTTGTCCAGGCTCTGGTATATCAACAGCGATTTTTGATGGTTTTCCAATGCCTTCAGGTAGTCGCCCAAAAAAAAATAACAACTGCCGATGCTGTTCAAATTGGTGGCCTGTTCGGATTTATCGCCCAGGCGCTCCCAAACAGCCAATGCTTTCCGGTGAAATTCCAGGCACTTTTGATAATCTGAAAGGCTGCCGTAAACGGACCCCAGGTTAAAAAAATTGACCGCCTGGCCAGCCTGATCACCGAGGTTTTCATAAATCGCCAGCGCTTTTTGATAAAAACCGAGCGCTTTGGGGTAGTCGGACAACCGTTCAAATACCGCACCGATATTGCCTAATGTGAGTGCCTGGCTGCTTTGATTGCCCAGACTTTCATAAATCGGCAGGTTTTTCTGGTAGTAAATCAGCGCCTGCGCATAGTCGGACGTATTGAAATATATGTTACCGATATTGTTCAGGTTATTGGCGATCTCCTGTTTATTGCCCATTGCTTCGTTGATAGGCAGCGCTTTTTGGTAATTTTCAAGTGCTTTTGGAAAATCGGACAAGGCCAGGTAAACATTCCCGATGTTGTTCAGGTTGGCAGCCTGCCCGGCCTGATCGCCCAGGCGTTCAAAAACATCTGCCGCCTTTTTGTGGTATGCAAGTGCGTGTTCATAGTCGGACAGCCGGTAATAATTGATCCCTCCGTTCCGGTAGGCCTGTGCTTCTCCTTTGGCAACTCCGATTCGCTGCGCCAGTTGAATGGCCTGTTGCGCATAATACAAACCCGTGTCGGGGTTAAACCGCCTCAGTTCATAACTCAACAGGTTGAGGGTATTTACTTTGGAATGGTCATCTCTGAGTGCGGGCAGTGCCTGCTGCAGGGAATCGATCAGCGCCTGACCTTTTTTACCCTGTGCTGTTGCAAGGGTTGGAATGGAAAGAAACAGTACGAATAACAGATTTCTCATCATACAGTGTCATAAAAAAAGATTCCGGCTCCACCTCCACCCTATTGATAGCAATATTGCCAGGTGACGGGCCTTTATTTATGCACAGCAAACCTATCATTTTTCAAATTATATTTGTTGGCTAAAAACAAAAAAGCCACCGGACAAAGTAAATATCAACATGGACAACTGGATACCCAACGCCACCACGCTCATCGGCGAAACAGTCGATTTAATTCCCCTGGAACAAATGCATTTTGCTGTGCTGGAATCTTTGGCAAAGGATAAAAGAATCTGGGAATTCTATGCCTATGACGGCAGCGATCAGGCTGTATTTGCCAATATTTTGTTGAACAGATTTAGCGAACTAAAGTAACCGTACCACTCAAAATTTCCGTTAGCCCATCCGGGTACAAGATCTCCACTGCATACGCATACACGCCCGGCGGCGCCACTGTGCCATTAATGTTTCCATCCCATCCTTTGTTTTCATCACCAGGAGTAAAATCTTTTACACTGTATACCAAACTACCCCAGCGGTCGTACAACACCATCCAGTTTGCAAACGCTCCATTGATACCAGGAAAAATATTGAACCGGTTATTAGGCGGCGCTGCTTCGACGGAAAAAACATTCGGGATGTAAACGGGCCGGTTTTTGGTGACTTCAATACGAACGGTGTCCGAAAACACACACTGATTTTCATCAGTGATGGTACAAATCAGCGACTGGCGTTTTTCTGCCTGAAAACAAACTGATCTGCAATCCGAATCAGCGCAGGGAAGTGTTGTTGCCCATCTGATTTGCGCAACATTTATGTCCTCAGGAATAGAAATACAAATAGAATCGCCGAGATTAGCCGCCTGATCCTGGCCTAAAAAGGCAGGTATCGAAGGCGGATCAAAAAAGGTTAGTTCCACATAAACCAATGAATCGCAACCATTTGCTGCAGCGCCTGGTAAAATTTCGAGGCCAGCCGGGCGCGTTTCATTGTATTCGCTTCCAATAATAACTATCTTTTCCCCAGGACAAAGACGCATTGAAAAGGTATCTGTTGGCGCCGGCAAAACGCTGAGGTCCACTAAAATCACGCTGTCGCATCCATTGGCGGCCCCACCGGCTATGGTTTCCATTCCGAGGTAATAATACTGATCGTACGGTTGGTTGTTCACCCAGACGGTGTCATTGCTACAGATGGATTGTTGCAGGTGATTCAGGGCGGGAGATAAAAAAAAGAGGTTGACTACAATCATGCTGTCGCATCCGCCTGCTGCGCCACCCGGCAACAGTTCTGTTCCTGATGGATGCCCGGCATCATAAATTTGACCATTAATATACAAGGCTTCATTCTGACAGAAGTTGCCCTCGATCACGTGGGTGACGGGAGGCGCAAGGCTGAGTTGAACCACTACCACGCTATCTGAGCCATCCCAACTGGCTTCGGGAAGCACTACAACGCCATCTGGATTTTGGAAATCGAATATATTTCCGGCGATAAAAAAGGTTTGCCCCGGGCAAACGGACGCGTAAAAAAAGGAAGTGTCGCAGGGGGCATTTCCTGCACCCGCTTTTGCCTGAAAAGACAAAAGGAGTGCAGGAAAAATGATCGCCCATGCAAAAAGTAGCCTTTGCATTGTTCTGGTTTAATGTTTAGGGGAATTTCCCAGTGCCGCTTCAATGCGTTGCAAGCGCGCTTCGAGTTCGGTGTTTTGTTTTTGGATGGCCTCTAACTCTGCGCGTACAGCCGTATTCTCTTTTTGAAGCGATTGTATCTGCACCTGCTGCTCTTGCATCGCCTTAACTGTGATGACGCTCATCAGGCCATAATTGACCATATAAACATCCTGGTTGCGCTCCGCCAGCACTTCGTGTGAAACGACTTCAGGAAAAACCTCATTGAGTTCCTGTGCGATAAATCCGATCGTACGTCTACCCGTTTTAATATTATCGATATGCACATACTCTGTTGGATTCAGTTGCATAATGCCGGCCAATGCGGAACGAAACGGCTTTATATCAGATTTTAAGCGTCGGTCGCTGCTCGTGTACAGTCCGTTGGCAGCATTAAAACTGCCCCTGAAATTATTGTTAAAAAAGAGATTAAGGTTGCCGCTGGAAGAAGCGGTTACGATTTCCCAGTCATCGCCAAGACCATTTTCGAGGTTCATTCCAAATTCAAAGTGCTTGATTTTCAATTGATAAGGACCAATTGAAGTGGTGTTTATCCCAACTGCGCCATTGCCCTGGATCGTCAGAGGGAATGGGCTGCTGGTGGTTGCATTACCATGTGCATAAACGAAATTGAACGTCGAACTTGCAGGAGTAGTCGGGTCGAAAGTAGCCGATGTCAGCCATTTGCTATTGTTGGACTGCTGCGAAAACTCGATGCCGGAATTGCCGCCGGAAGCAGGATTGGAATTGTGTAATTTAAGCATTTTGGCAAATGAAAGCAGGCCTGGCGCAGGACCGTGGTTGATTTGAAATTTCACATCGCTGGCCACGGATGATGCGCCGATCCCTACCCTGCCGGAACCTGTTTCGAGCGCAAGCCCTGATGTTGAACTCAGGTAAGCGGCAGAACCGCTCAGCGAACCGGCATAAATACCCGTGCCGGCGCCGGAGTTGATGGCTTCAATGGCATTTCCGGTGCTGTTCAGGCGCCCTGCAATGGCCCCTGGTTTGTTCGTGGAACTACTACCTACGGTAAAAAGAATGTTTGCTTCCGGTGCGGTGGCCACGCCGATGCTGCCGTTGTGGTCGATCGTCATCCGGTCCTGGCCGATACCGCCACCATTGGGTGTTGTCAAAAAATTCAGGCGGGAGCCGTGGTTGTTCGAGTTCCAGTTTTCAGTCGTCATGGCATAAATAGTAGCGCCAGTGCTGAATCCCGTACCGTTGTGTCCCTGAAAATTGAGCGCTGCGAGAGGTTGTGCATTGATCTTCGCTGTCGGTGCGATTTTCGTACCGTTGGCGCTACCAAAACCGATGATCCCGCCACCTCCGGAACCATAATAATTCACTTCCATATCATTGAATCCGGTTGTACTACTTACTGTCAGGGTTGACTGTGGATTGGTGACCCCGATGCCAACAAACCCGGCATCTGTAACAAGCGCAGGACCTCCCGTAGAGGAGAAAAAGCCACCGATACCGCTATTTGATTCAAAATATCCGCCATAATCAGTGGTAGAGCCGCCGTAAACACCAATTCCTGTGTTGCAAATACCGGCTATCGCTGTTGCGGCAGCCGTGTTTTCGATTCTGAAAACATCACCCATACCGGCTCCAATATTAACAGTCTGGTCATAAGGCAGGGTCAAGCCGCCGCCAGATGCGGTAGCCGGAGCCCAGGTAGCGCCAGTCCATTGCAGTACCTGGCCTGGTGTTGCGCCCGACTGAGCGATTTTCGCACCGGTTACAGCATTGTTCGCCAGTTCGTTAGTCCCCACGGCATTGGCTGCAATTTGTAAATTATTAAAAGCGCCGGTAACATCGCCATTGGCGACAGACGTATTGGTCAGGTCATTGGATGCGTCTGTATCGCCTGCATTGGAAATCACACTGCCTGCAATATTGATACCCGCTCCGGCAGTGTACGTAGTGCCGGTTGGCAGACTTACCGTATTGCCGCCTGCACCGGAAATAGTCAGTTGATTACCTGCCAGGGCTAACGTTTGAATCTCGTTGGTAGTCGAATTATCTGTATCGCCTGTATTGGAAATGATATTTCCGGCAATGCTGATACCTGCCCCTGCGGTATACGTTGGTCCACCGGCGCCGCCGGTCTCATCGTTTCCAGGCGTCCAGGCGCTACCGTTCCATTTGAGTACCTGGCCGGAAGAGGCGCCTTGCTGCGCCAGCCCTACCGGACTGCCAGATGTTCCATTTCCGAAAAGGGATGCATTGGTCTGTACGGACTGGCTTCCCCAGTTGTCGCCGCTGCCGCCGCCAACATCATTGGCTGGTTCCCAACGGCTTGCTGCAGCATTCCATTTAAGTACCTGTTGATCGGCAGGAGCGGAAGAGGACACCGCTCTACCTTTTATTTTATCAACAGAAAGTGTTGAAAATGTTCCACTTACATCGCCTGCGGCAACACTCGAGTTCGTAACGTCATCACTCGCATCGGTATCGCCGCTATTGGAAATAACACTCGACCCACTGATCGAAATACCTGCACCCGCAGTGTAGGATCCTGAAGTACCCGCCGGGCCCTGAGGTCCAGCCGGACCTGTCAATCCAACTGGACCTTGCGGACCTGTCGCGCCCGTTGCACCGGTCAGCCCAATTGGACCTTGTGGACCTGTGGCACCCATTGCGCCAGATGGACCAGTCAGGCCAACTGGACCTGTTGCACCCGTAGCGCCAGCCGGACCTGTCAAGCCAATTGGACCTTGTGGGCCTGTGGCGCCCGTAGCGCCAGCCGGACCAGTCAAGCCGATCGGACCTTGTGGACCTGTTGCACCCGTAGCGCCAGCCGGACCAGTCAAGCCAATTGGGCCTTGTGGGCCTGTGGCACCCGTGGCACCAGCCGGACCGACCGGGCCTTGTGGACCGACACTTCCGCCGCCATTACCAGAAAACAAGGCATAAGGAACACTCATCAATTGGGAAGTGCCCAATTCAGTAGCCACTGCACCGTTCAGGACAAACACCTTAAGGTATTTGGCGCCATCTGCCCAGTCGACCGCGCTAAATGAACCGCTGCTAGGTGTGCCTTGCCCTACAATGATATTGATCAGGCCAAAATCATTCGTACTGACGGTATGGCTTTCCGCATAGGCCACCGGGCCAGTTGGATCTCCATCGCGCAGAGAAAAAAGCAGCGTGACAGTCTGGTTTGAAATAGGCGCATTGGCGGCATCACGCACAATACATTGATAATTAAAGCCTTGTGGAGCCTGTGCGAACAGTGATGTTGTACATAATAGCAGTATCAGCACTATTATGGAGAAGAATGATTTTTTCATATCAGTTGAATTAATGGGTTGTTTTTACAAATCTGATGGTTGATTTATGACCTGTTGATGGGTCTTGAATTTCCAGAAAATAGAGTCCGGCGGGGTATGTACTGCAATCAAGTGCTGATTGGGAAGGCGTATCTTGCCAATCGGAAAGCAGCATACCGTTGATACTCCATACACGGGCTTGCAGAACATTTGCGTCGGTGTACGCATACTTAAGATACAGCAAGGAAGGTGTAGGGTTCGGGTAAACCTCTATCTGCCATTCCACTGCAACATCACCTGTTCCGACCATTGCCAAAGCGCATTCGGGCTGGTGGAACCCTTGTGTAACCGTAGTACTTGCATCGGTTGAAGTCAAGGTAGCCGTCATTACTTCGCCAAGGGTAGCATCGTAATGTTTGCCGAGTTTTTCGGCGCTGAGCCCATTGCTGCCGATCACCTGCATACAGATATTGTCCACCATTTGCTGGGACCATCCACTGTTCAGGCATAGCAGCGCCAAGAGCGTGAAAAATGCTTTCTTCACATTCATAATCAATTGTTTATAGGTTTTTGAAATAGCGTTTTAGTAGGCTGTACTACCAGTTGTGCTGATCATCTCCTGCGATCGCATTAAACAGGTTGTTGCTGAGTGTAACGCTGGGAAGGGTATTCGTCCGCACACAAATACCGTGATTGGAACTGTTGCTCACCACACAATTTTGAATGGTTACGTCTACGTTGCCCAGGGCTTTGGTGATATACAGATTTCCCGTATGAGGGCTGGTTCCCGATTTGCCTGCATCGCTGAAATTGCAATAGGTGAATCGGGCTAGTCCGGCATCCACACGAACGCCTTTCCAGTACCCCGGCGTAGTATTTGCGCCTTTAAAAACAATAGGTTTTGCAGGTGTTCCATTGGCAAAAAGTTTGGAGGAGGTCGAGTTGTTCTGGTACAAAACCAGTTCTGCGCCCGAGTCGAACAGCAGTACAGCGCCCGGTTCGATGGTCACTTCATTCTCCAACTGTGTTTCGCCGCTGAACAGGAAACCAACCGGCAGAAACGGCCATAATCCCGGCTTACGTACCTGATCACCTTTTACTTTTACTTGGTCGTGTATATTTCCGGTCAGCGTATTTGCGGTGCCTGCCAATTGGCCCAGGGAATTTGCGGTAACGTAAGCGGCATAATCACAATTGGTAACGATGTTGTCGTTGAAGGCATTCAGTGTGCTTTCATCGCTGACCACAATACCGTTGGAGGAACTATTTGAAATGCTGCAATGCTCCAGCGACAAGCCGGCATCTCCGAGCGCGTTGCCGACCACCACTGCACCAACAGTGGTAGAAGTACCGCCGCCGGCATCCTGTATGGTGCAGTAAATCAATTCATGATCTGTTTTTCCGTACAGGACGATCCCTTTCCAGAAACCTTTGGTACTGTTACTGCCTCTGAAAAGAATCGGTTCGGACAAACTTCCTCTTGCTTTAAGCGAAGAAGTATTCATTTCCAGACTGGCATCGTTTTCAAAAACGATTTCCGTACCCGGGTCGATGGTGAGCGTAGCATTGATCTGGAACAATAGGCGCCCTTTGATGATATAATCGACGCCATTCGCATGGTGATTGGTCCAATGTTGGGGGCTTTCGGAGTAAACTTTGCTGTCGAGGACAATAGCCGCATCTACAGGTTCTTCACTGGGGTCAGGTTTGCAGGACCATTGCAGGAGCAAAGTGGTGAGCAAAAGGGCATGTGAAATACATTTGAATAGTTTCATGGAACACTTAGGTTTTTGAATTATGAACTTGCTTTTCAGATAAGTGTAGGTCAATTCAAAAACATAAGTGGAATACTAAAAAAAATCAAATCACCCGTTTACCAGGATAAAACTGCCCCAATAAAACGGCTGCGGATATTTCGCTTTCAGGGCCGTTTGAGCTTTTCGGAATGCCTCGGTTTTGGACATCCCAGTCGTCCAGTTCTCATAAAAAGTAGTCATCAGCAATGCGGTTGCGGCATCTTCTACTTCCCAGAGCGACATGATCAATGATTTAGCGCCGGCGATGCGGAAAGCGCGTTGCAGCCCGTACACGCCTTCGCCGTTCTGGATTTTCCCCAGCCCTGTATTGCAGGCCGAAAGGACCACCAGTTCAGTGCCATCGAGGCGCAGTACTGCGGCTTCAAATGCAGTAAGAATGCCATCGTTGCGCCTGGTTTGTTTCCCGGCAATGGCATCTTCGGCGCCTGCGAAAAACAACATGGATCGAAGCGCCGGATTTTTACCGACCCAGTTGCTTGCAAATCCGGTGGCATCTGTCTTTTTCTCCGAATTTAAAAAATAACCGTGGGTGGCGATGTGCAGCACTTTGGGGCTTTTTAACCGCTTGAGGGTATCCTCGCTGGCGGCTTCTCCGGCAAAAACCTGGGTTTCCCACTTTTTCCCGGCCAGTTTCTGCGCAATATTTTTCACTTCGCGCTCACTGCCTGGCAAGGGCATGAGTTTCAGATCGCCGCCCGCTTCTGTTGTCAGGTCGCGGTAAGTAAGGGAAGGGGACGCAGTATTGTCCGACGAAGCAGTTCCTTTCATTTCACTTGTAAAGGCCGGGTTACCAAAAAGGGCGGCAAATCCAGGCTCAAGCCCGGAAGAAACGGCGCTACGTTCTGTGATAAAACGAAGGTTTGTCACCTGGATAATGGATAATTGATCCAACAGGTACGCCCCATCCGGTTTTCGGAGCGTATTCAGGTTTAATTTATGAAAAATACCATCCGGAGAGAAGTACAGCGTGGAGACGCCATCCAGATGTGCCGCCACCGGCGCCCATAATTTTTCATAAAGAATTGGAGAGAGGTCTTTTTTTCGCGTGATTTCACGCTGGAATTGTCCGGCTACAAAAGATTCCAGTTCATTGCCGTTTTCCAGGAAAACAAGTTCGGGATGCGTGGCACCGGGTTTGATAATAGAAAAGGCGTAAAGTATAGTATCACGAAACCACCCATCCTCCCGAAGTTGAAAACGCAAAACATCTATAGCACATTCACCTTCCACCAGCGCATCCCTGATATCTGTCCATTCCACGTTTGGGGTCTTCCTGATCATAGGAATACCATGTGCAGAAAGTTTTTTCTCGAGCGCTGCATTTTCCTTTTCAAGATTTTTGAGCGCATTGCTTTCCTCGGAGCCTTCTTTCGGGGCATTTTGGTAAGCATCGGACAACTGTTCGTATACATCAACCCAATTGTTATAATCATCCATTAATGTGGGATTATCTTCATTCTGGATATAGGTTAATATTTTTCGGGCCGTCGATTCCAGCATGTTTTTAGCGAACAATTGCATATTCAACAAGCGCCCTTCTGTCGCAATTTCAGGGTGCGAAAAGGCAGCATTGGCCAGCAGGTGAATCCCGAAAGTATAACCTTTAAAGTCATTGAATCGCTCTTCGTCCGTCAAAAGGGCATATTTTGAAAAGAACTGGTATTCTATTACCCGAATAAAATCATCCAGCACCAGAACACCTTCGGCCGGGAATTCATGATCGAACAGCGCTACCATTTTTTTCTCGAAAAATGTGGACATCAGGTCATAATAAGGGCCGAATTTTTCGGGAACAGTTTGCAAAACGGAATCGCAAATGGCTATACCACCTTTAATATCGTTTTGCCCTAACGCTAAATCTGCTTTGGCCTGCAAATAATAATAGTAATAAATGTGCTCCCTGTTGTTCATGAAATAGGGCGTTACTTCCTCCAGTAAGGCAGCACTTTCCATGGTTTTATCCCAACGAGCCAGCATATTTGCACGTCCGAGCAGGTAAATCAGGTAATTGCTCGATTGCGTACCCGATATGGCGCGCTCTATCTGAAGGGCCTCCAGGTATGCACTATCCGCACGGGCAAATTGATTTTTGGCATCATAAGCGAGTCCTATATTATAGCAAAAATTGGAGTAAAAAGGGGAATTCTTTTTCGACATTTCAACTACCAGTTGCTTGGCTTCTTCAAAACTCACAATCGCTTCATCATAAAGCCGCATAGCCATTAAAGCCGCACCGCGCAATTGAATAGAAGAAAGGTAATTGGTCGACTTTTTTTCACCGAACAATTTTGCATTCAAATTTTTTTCTTGCTCCAGTAATGGGGTCAGGTCATCAAAATTACCACCTGCGATCAGGGAAGAGCAATAACTGAATAGCGTACTCCAATATTCAAAAGATTGATCTCCTGCCATTTTTTTCCGAAGTACGAGGCATTCGCGGAAAATGGACCAGGCGCGGTTAAACCGTCCGAGCGAACTGAGCAGTTTTGCATAGTTCTGTAGTACATTGGCATACTCAAACGTTTCCGTAGCATGCTTTTGCTCGCAAATGAGTATAGTGCTTTTCAAAATCTGTTCCGCCTCCTCCGTGGCAGACACCCTGAGCAAAGCAGCCGCCAATGCGCTTTGAGAGGCAACGGTACGCCGATCTGTTTCTCCAAAAATTTCTTTGCGGATAGCAAGCGACTGACGGATATAAGGTACCGCTTCTTCATTTTTGCCCATGTTTTGCCTGACCCGGGAAAGGCCGGCTAACAAATCTGCATGGACGGCCGTATTCGTCGCAGGCAATGATTCGACAATACCAATCGCCCGATGTAAAAGAGAATCCGCTTCATCTAATGCGCCAAGATTTCGTTTTGCCGTCGCAAGCTTTCCCAGTGTCTCCGCTTTTTCTAAACTATTGTCTCCATGCAGTTCTTTCGCCGCCATGTCCCAATCTGTTGCTACCTGGAAAGCGGCAGAAAAGTTGGCTGCAATATTTAGCGAGTCGAAGGTTTTGGAATAGCGGTCTGATAACGTTTGCCCTATGGCAAAGTTGTTACCAAGCAGGCAGGCTGCCCACAGACAAATGGCATAACGCATACTTGAATGCTAGAATTAGTGAGAATTATTTATCTAAAAACAGAACGATTGCTTTTTTGTCACGATAAGCATCGGGCAGCAATTTTAACGAAGACTTTGCCAATTCTGTATTGCCTTGTAATAAATAAACCCAAATCAGCAGGTAATGCCCCTCTGTTTGCCATTTTTTTTCTGTAATCAATGGATACAACAAATCTTCAGCAGCAGCGGGACGTTGCATTTGTAAGACAGCAACAGCCTGCAAATACAAGGTTGTATCATTTTTAGTATCGGCGGGAGGGAGGCTTTTCAGTATCTGGAATGCCTTTGCCGGGCGGTGGTTATTAAGTTCCTGCACTGCCTGCGTCCAGATGCCTTGTGGGCGAACGGCAACGGCATAAGACTGCATGCTTGTTTCAAAAAACTGTCGATATGCTTCAGAAACGGGCTCTTTGGGCAAATCACGGTACAGATCGCCAGTGGTTTCGCCTGCTCGTTTCAGATCACCGGCAATAGGTCGGCTTTTCTGCGGAGCAGTCGGCGGGGGCTGCACCTTTTCAAGATCTTTATCCGTATCTTTTTTCAGGTTTTCATTTTCCGACTTTACAGGAACTTGGCTGGAAGGAATATCACCGGACTGATTTTCCGGCGCCTCGGATGTTTTTGTTTGCTGCAGGTTGTTCCATACAAAAAAGAGGCTCACCAGTGTTACCACCAGTAAGCAGATGAAGATCCAGGTTCGAACTCGTTTTTTTGATTCGTACACACCACGCCATTTCAGGGCCTCTTCTACATCTTTTGTAGCGAAATGATAGGCCAGATCCGTCCGCAAAGCCTGGAATTCTTTTAGTTCTTCCTTCAGTTGTGCGTTGGTTTGTAACTTCTCCTCAAATGCACGGCGTTCGACATCCGTCATGCTTCCATCCAGATATGCTTCAATATCTAACAGATAATTTTCCATTGTTATGCAGCAGTAAGTGTAAGTAGAATGAAAAACATTAATGGGAATTTGTTTTTTATGTTTCCGGCGTCGACCTTCATTTACAACATTTTTTTAGCCATATCCTTGAGTTTTTTCATGCAGTCGCTCCGTTTTACCCGCAGCGACTCGACGGTGGAATACGATACCAGTTGTTGTTGCACCACTTCATCATCTGCGTATCCATCCAGGTATTTCAGGCGAATGATAGCGGAACAAGGCAAAGCAATATCATTTAAAAGCCTGTTAATCAACTCAATATTTTCTTTTCGCAGGTAATACTCCTCTACCGAATGGTCGGATAAATGGTGCTGGTTTTCCAGGGATTCATTGCCGGCAAACTGTCTTCCACGGGATTTGTTCAGCACCACATTTTTTACAATTTCGATGAAGTACGTCGACAGTTTGGCTGAAAGAAGAGCAAATCCGGGCTCTCTGACTTTTTTGATCACGATAATACAAGCATCGTTCAGCACTTCGCTTTTCAAGTGCTCCGGTAGTTTATATTGTTCCAGTAAAGTTTTGGTAAATCCGGACGCTTTATCCTGCAAAAACAGGATCGCTTTGGAGTCTCCTTTTTGAATTTCATTCAAAAGAAAATCCTCATCAGCGAAACTACTTTTGCCTGCCCTGAAAAAATGCATTATTCAATGTTACTTTTTGGATGTTTGCTGCCGGACCATCCCCGCAGGCGTTAAGCGCAATGTCGTTGACTTAGCGATTTTCCGAACCACGAAGTGGTTGAATATGAATAGCCCCGAATACAATTCGGGGAAAAATGATCGATTTTTAGCAACCCTGAAAGGGTTGAATATAATGGAATCTGCACGTAACAACCTCACATTCAACCCTTTCAGGGTTGTAATAACGTTTTTCGTAATATCCCCGCATTTCATACGGGGCTATTCACCTTTGACCCTTTCAGGGTCAAGACCCCTAAGTCAATCACATTGGCGTTAAGCGTGGCGAAGATAGCCATTCACGCAAATTTCACACCTGTAAATGATATAACGCTTTTTCTTTCCAGGGCAGGTTTCAATCCACTTTCAACCAGCCCGTAACACTCAGCCGGGGCTGGTGCGTGAGCAGCACCTCGTGTTCCAGTTCGTCGCTTTTGAAAAACACACATTTGCCATAAAGCGGTGCAATGGTCTGCAGGTGATCGCCGTGGTGGATACACAACTCGCCGCCATCCTGTTCCTGCCAGTCTGTATTCAAATACATGATCATGGAAAATGCCCGGCTTTTATTGTTCCGGAACTGATCCAGGTGTTTTTTGTAAAAACTGCCTGTTTCGTACAGCGCATAATGGAATTCGTAGCCGGTGATGCCGGTATAACAACTGCTGTTCAGGTAGCGGACAAAGAGGTCCATTAGCACGAAAAAATCGTTTTCGTGTACGTCATTGTGCAGCGGATCGAGCCAGTAAATCTTGTCGCTTCTGATCAGTTTATCCTGCTGGAGCAACGTATTGTTCCCGATACCCGCCGAAAGCATCTGTTGATCCGCATACAGCGCTTTTAAATTTGCTTTCAGGTTGTCGGCCAGTCCATTACTCAAAAAGTGTTCTGCAATGCCGACTTTATCGGCGATATAACTGTCGATTAAACAATCGAATATGGTTTGCAATACCTGCCATTGAAACCGCCGGCATACAACCACGGTGCGACAAGGTAATAAAAAACTGCATCAGGCATCGAAATGCCTGACACAGTTGTTGATCATGGGAACTCCGGCTTTCTGGAATGGCCTTATCGTGCGAGTACAAATTTTTCAGAAATCAGTGTTTGTTTTTTGTCACTCAACACTTGCAGCACATAATTGCCATTGGGCAATTGGTTATTCATTTGAATATGCAACAGACCGGCTGTCAGGTCGGCCGTCCCGCTTTGTACAGTTCGTCCCTGCTGGTCATGGATAACGTAGGTGCTGACTGACGGCACATCGCCCAGTATTTGTAGCGTCAGTGCGCCCGTACTACTGGGATTTGGGAACATCAGGGTAGAAAAAGTATATCCTCCGGGGGTTTCCACGCCTGTAGTAGGCGTCAGGTTTTCGATATCAAATCCTACTACCGTCGGTGTCGTGTAATTGTTCGCTCCATAGTTAAAAATTGCCAGCGGCGTGGAATACCCTTCCCGGTAGGCCACGTAGCGTTTGTTCACGCTCGATTGCTGTCCCTGGGTAATGCCGAATGCAGCCGTTAAAAATGCCGGCGCCAGCGCTCCGTTTACAAAAAAACTATCGATGGCATACTGGCTCACCCGTTCGATCAGTACATCGTAGGGTATACTCGGAGTGCCGCCGGAATACACCCGCATTTTACCCCATCCGATAATGGTATCCGAACGGAACAAGGTGTACACATGTTGACAAGGCGTGTTGTTGAGGCCTGCTGCCTGTACGGAAAGTGAAAAATTGACTACCCTGCGCCCCCCCGATTGCCAGGCCGACTGGTAGGTTGCCGGGAATTGGAACATTTTTCTGGCGCTGGAGTAGACTGCTTTCTGGAATGGAAATTTCAGGCTATCGGCCGGGTTGCCGGTGAATGCGCTCAATGAATACGCTTGGGGGTCAACATAGGTGCCTTTTTCATACACACCGGTTTCATCAAAATCATATTCATAGTAGATTTCATATCCCAAATTGGCATTCAAACTCTTGAAATCCAGCAGGTACACATCAATGCCTGCGTCCGTATAAAATGGATCTGTTTCCGGGAAATACGGATTGAAAACCGTGTCTGTGGAATGAACCGCACTAAAATCCCAGTTCGCATTGGCGCCCGGCGTAAGATTTACACCACTCGGATTGATTGTTCTTTCCAAAAACTGAAAATCGTACAGCGGAAAATTGTCTTCCGTGATGGTAAAGGGAGATTGGCTGAACGCCAACAGTGGCAGGCCGATAAAAGCAAGCAGGGTATACATTTTTTGCATCGCAGTAGTAATTTTTGTTGGCGAAAAATTGAACGGTGCAAAGGTGCGGGGGCGTACTTGCCGGGGCAATAGTGGTTAACCATCATTTGGAACAAAGGGTTGATGAGGGTTGAT